>JBAWWO010000004.1 GCA_037146715.1 Alphaproteobacteria bacterium | reverse complement strand
GATTCTTATGGCCCCCTTAAGGGAAACTAAAACGAAGTAAAAAGAAACGAAGAATAAAAAAAAGTAAAAATAAAAAGAAAGAAAAAAGTATGAAAAGAAAAAAGCTGGATCGCCACGGCTCTTCGAGCCTCGCGAAGACGATTATTATCAACGTCCTTGCGAGGAAGCCATAGGCTGACGAACACTCCAGCTAACGAGCCCCCGTCATCCCGAGGAGGTCGCAAGACCGACGTGGGGATCCAGCTTTCTTTTTTCTTGCTTTCCTAGGGCTTGGAGGACCCACGCCTTACTTGCGATGCTGGCCGACCTAACGCGGGGGTGCGTTCTGCACCCTATGGACAACCCGAGGCCTCTTATTTGCAATCAAAAGAATCTCAATCTACTCCAAAACCCGGCTCAAGATCTTCCTAACATCTTTCTCGCCCTCTTCGAATTGCAGCACCAGGGCCTTGTGCAGAATTTCTTTAAAATGTTTGCCGGGTTTTAGTCCTAGTTCAATCAGTTTGTCACCCTGCACAAGGGGGGTCAAGTTTTGCACGTGAATCGCCCCTGACGACAGAACAGCCTCGGTTAATTTATGCAAATGTTTAAGAAGAGGATGCTGGCATTTCAAAAGCCAAACCAAATCTTTCCACGTTAGATCTGCATTTTTCAGATGGTACCCTGCCCACAGATACTCAGATTTTTTCTTATAGAAAAAATTCTGGTCCTTTAAATGATGAAACTCCTTCAGTAAGGCCAGAATTTTCTTCGTCATTTGCACGGGGCAACCCAAGCGGTTTAGAAAAGTTTTTGCCTTAACCAAGGGAACGCAACCCAGAAGAACCGCCAACATCAAGGCAAAAGATTCCTTAGAGGGCGGTGTCAAAACTGCCCTGTCTAAATTTTTCAGCGTCAATTCCCAGTCTTCCGAAGACAAATCAAATAGCTCATAAAACAACTGGTAAATAATCCCACATTCATGCAAAAACTCCATTCCAGTTGAGGGAGTTTTTCCCTTCAGCAGCAGTTTTTTTAGCTCTTCTAAAATGCGTTCAGCGGGCAATTCATTCACGTTCAGTGTGCGACACAAAGTAATCAAAGAAGGGTCCGGCTTCATCTGCAATCGGCTGGCAAATTGGGCCACCCGCAAGGCTCGCAAAGGGTCTTCAGCGAAAGTTTTGGGATCCGTTGCTTTTAGAATTTTTTTCTCTAAATCCTTTTGCCCCTCATAGGGATCCAAAACCTTATGATTCTGGGGGTCATAGCCCATACTATTGATCGTTAAATCCCGCCGTCTGGCCGCCTGTTTAAAGCTTAAACTATAATCAATTTTAACGGAAAACCCCTTATGACCCACCCCGGTTTTTTGGTCAAGTCGCGGCAAGCTAATATCAATGGGGTAATGGGTCATTTTAAACACCCCAAAACTTTTGCCCACCACATTTACCTTATCAAGGGACTCTAAAACTTGCTGAAGTTTTTCTGGATCTAAACCATATATTTCAGCGTCATAATCTTTGGGCTCTATTCCCAACAGAATATCCCGCACACAGCCCCCCACGAAAATAAACTTCCCCCCCGCCAAAGTCACCGCATGGATGATTTTGTCAAATTTTTTTGTGAGTGTTAAAAAGCTTGTCGCCATGATTATTTTTTATTGTATACTCATAGCAGCATACATCAAAAAGGAAAAACTATGAAGGTCGTTTCTTACCCCTCACCTAATCACTCCAAGCGGCCGGAATCCCCTGATATGATCATCATCCACTATACCGACATGCGCGACGCCCCCAGTGCCCTAGAGCGCCTATGTGATCCCGTAGCAAAGGTTAGCGCCCACTACCTGATTGAAAAAAATGGCACCGTCTATAAGCTGGTGGAAGAAACCGAAAAAGCCCATCACGCGGGAATCAGTTTCTGGAAAAACAGAACCTCTTTGAATGATTATTCTATTGGGATTGAGCTTGATAACCCCGGTGAACAATACGGTCTGGCCCCCTTCCCCAAACCCCAGATGGATGCCTTGGTCGCCTTAATGCATCAGCTGCAAGAGCGCTTTCAAATTCCGAACCAGCTTATTCTAGGCCATTCTGATGTGGCCCCGACCCGCAAGAGAGATCCGGGGCCCCTCTTCGACTGGGCCTATCTGGCTGATAAAGGGCTGGGCATTTTTCCTGATTTTAGGGGCCCCCGTCGCACAGAAGCAAATCTTCACCACGTTCAGCGGGCCCTGGAAGATATTGGATACGTAATCGCTAGCCCCACGGATCTGCCCTTTGTGATTCAAGCCTTTCAGCTGCATTTTTATCCTGAAAATGTGACACAAGCCCTAGACCCAGAAACCATTCACCGTATTCTGACGGTACGGGATAGATTTAACTAGCTAATCCTAAAATTCTTAAACTGCCAAGGGTCTTGGGCGTCCACGTCCCAGGGGAAAAGATGGGAAAGGTTTTTCAGGGGTGTCCAATCGGAGTAATGCCCCCCCATCTTGCCCAAATAAGGCATAGCAACTTTTAAGGCCTCGTCATAGTCAATGTTTTCCGGCTCAACAATCCCTTTGCGTGGGTGCCGGATCATCCAATCTAGCCCACACAAAATGCCGGCCACCACCTGCAAGGCCGTGGCATTACAATGGGGCGCCAATTTACGGGCCTCATGAATATCAAGCTGCGACCCATACCAATAAGCCCCCTTCTTGTGGCCCATCAGCAGAATGCCCAGCTCATCCACTCCACTTGTAATTTCGTCATTTAAAATGCGTTTGCTTTGGGGGCTTTGAAAGTTGTTTCCCTCCATCTCATGGATAGACAAAATGGCATCGTTCGCAGGGCGGTAACTGTAATAAACCGTGGGCCTATATTTTACTTCTCCATCTTTTTTGACCGTTAGATAGTCCGCTGTTGAAATAGATTCATTATGGGTAATCAAAAATCCTTGATAGGGCCCATATTGGGGAGTCCAGCTACGCGTGTTGGTAGCAAGGCCAGGTTGTTGCAAGTAAATAGCTGCTTTGCATCCCGTTGGATGTCTTTTTCCATCCTTGGGGAAATATTTCTCGTGGGTACCCCATCCTAATTCAGCAGGCTGCTGCCCTTCACTCAAAAATCCATCCACAGACCAAGTATTCACAAATTCATGCTCCTGACGTTTTTTGGCGGTAATCTGCATATCCTGTTCGGCCACATGAATAGCTTTTACATTCAACTTAGCCGCCAAATGGGCCCAATCCTCTTGGGTTTTTGGGGCAGAAAAAGACACATTGGTATCGTTCGCCACATTCACCAAAGCTTGCTTCAGAAAGTGAGAAATAAGCCCGGGATTCATCCCATGCGCCAACAAAGCTGTGGGACCATCCTTCAATTTCTTGCGCATGGCCAAAGCCTCTTCCCGCAAGGCATAGTTAGATCGTTTTTGAATGGATATACTTTTGTCCGTATATCGCCCCTCCCAGGGTTCAATGCATGTATCCAGATAAAGGGCATTAAGCTTATGACACATCTTAACCAATGCAAAAGAGGAAACGTTCACAGAAAGATTCAGCAAAACACCCCCATCCTTAAGCAAGGGTTTCAAAATAGATTCATAATTATGGGGTGTTAAGGTGTGAATTTTCAGATCAATCCCATAGTGCTTAGCAAGCTTAGCACCACTAGCGTCAGCTGTAATAATATGAATACGATCACTTGGAATCTTTAGAGTATTTATAAGAAAAGGTAGCGTTGCCTGCCCAATACTTCCAAAACCAACCATAACAACATTTTTAGAAAGCATCTCAATATTCCCCCCATTATTTTTTTTATATTCCATTATTACTGTAGCACATGTTTCCTGATTCTGGAATTTTTTTGCTTTTGTTAAATTGGGAGGGAGAAAATAAACTAATCAACTATAGTTTACTTTTTCTGACATTCCTCTTGAAAAATAAAATATAGTTTATTATATTTGGAAATAGGACGAAAAAGTAAAATATAGTTTATTATGGCAAAACTCTTATGGGGAAAAGTTAATTATCAGGACCGATTCGCGGGTATAATCCGGGAAGAGCCAGGCCATGCCATCTCTTTTACCTATGACGATAGTTATTTAAATGGGAAAAATCCTCCTATTTCCCATACCTTACCTTTAACTGGAATCCCGTTTGTAAGCCAAGTGGGGCTTTTACCTTTCTTTGATAATCTGGTTTCTGAAGGATGGCTGGAAGACGAGCAAAAAAGATTACTCAATAGACAGGCTTCCCGGTTTGAGCTATTGCTTGCTTTTGGATATGACTGTGCGGGGGCTGTATCTATTTTAGATCCGGAGCCGGCTGTCTTGCGACAGACAGCCATTGACTTAACAGACCAAAAAGAATTGGCTGTTATGAAAAGCCGGGCCTCTCTTTCTGGTGTTCAACCTAAACTTGCTTTGATTGAAAGAAATGGAAAATTCTTTCCCACAAGAATTGGGGAATTAAGCACTCATATTGGTAAATTTCCATCAGAAAAACACATAGACCTTACGCACAATGAACACCTAACAATGGCAGCTTTCAAGACTTTATTGCCAGAAGACACAGTTGCTGAACTACATCTTGGCCCTGTGGAAGGCATTACAGAACAAGCCCTTATTATTAAAAGATTTGATCGCACCCCAAGTGGTGCCCGCTTACATTTTGAAGAATTCAATCAACTGCTGGGGCGTATTTCTAGAAACAAATATGAAGCTGACTATCAACAGATGGCTAACTTTATCAATGAAACGCCTGGCTGTTTAAATGTAGAAAAATACCGACTTTTTTTACGAATTCTCGCTGGCCTTTTGCTGGGCAACACAGACATGCATCTGAAAAATTTTGCGATGTTTCATACGGATGCGGGATTACGGCTGACCCCTTCTTATGACCAAGTATCCGCCATTATTTATGGATATAAAAATATCGCGCTGGGAATGAATGGAGCCAAAGATTTGCTTTTGGGAAACCTTAAAATGAATTCTATTTTAAGGATGGGAGAGGGCTTTCAACTGAACAAGGATGCCATTCACACGGCTATTAATCATCTTGAACACCATAAAGAGGCAGCTAAACAAGCAATAGCTGACACTTCTATCAAGAACGCTCACCTAAAAAATCAAATCATTAACACGATGGAAACAAGATGGAACGAAACATTTGCCTCAATTGGCAAGCTTTAGTAGCTGAGGCGATCAAACGCCGCAAAGAACAACGGTTCACCCAAAAACAGCTGGCTATGTTCGTGGGATTAAGCACACCAACCATCAATAACTTTGAGCAAGGTAAAACCACCTTAACCCTGGAATCCGCCATTAAAATCCTGAAGGCTTTGGGGTTGGCTTAACCTCTTCTTGACATTTCACTCCTCAATACTTACATCTTCCCTACAGAGGAGTTTAAGATGTTGAAAAAAATCATTTCTTATTTACTTGTTTTATCTTTTTTGGTTCAGATTCCCTTGGGGGTTCAAGCCTCCATCAGCAGCATAGATGATGAAAACTTACGTTCATTAGAGGGTTTTTTCAAAGGCCCTGTCCCCGCCCATAGCCATTTTCAAGCAAAGTCTCAAGCCACTGGTGCAGGTGTTATGGTGATTGCTGAACAAGGCGGCCAATTATACACTTTACTGGGAAAACGAGACGACACCAAAACCTGGTGTAATTTTGGGGGTCAAACGGAAGATGGCCAGATTTACCTCAGCGAAACAGCGGCTCAAGAATTAATGGAAGAATCTTGTGGTTTGTATGCTTGTCCGGCAAATTCCCTCCAAAAAAATCCTTCTCACACCTTACAGCTGAAAGACATTACCTATCGCATGTATATGCGTAATTTTCAGTATTTAGACAGCACTCATTTTGTCGAAAAATCCCGTCAGGCTACAGATCACAGCTTTCGCGAATATACAGATTTTGCTTGGTTCAAGTTGAATGCTATTGTGTCTAAAAACCCCTTAACAGCAGATAGCTTGCATCCAAAGGATGCGGATCGTTTTCAAGAAATTCAAGAACCTTTAGAAATTTTTGATGCGTTCGCCGCCATGCTGCAAGAGTCCAGCGTCATTGCAACATTGTCCAACTGGGGCCAAAAAAAATCTGTTCCTCATCACACTTTCAGACGATGGGATGCGCCCAATGAAACTTCATCCGATACCCGTGTTTCATGGGCCCCTGTTACGGGAATGAAAGACAAACCTATGATTGCATCAGAAACAGCCTTTGTTGTTCCCTATGGACAAAATGCAGCAGGTCAGGAAGCGATTGACAAAACTTATCATAAGGGCACAGAAACCCTTACCATTCCTGTGCGAGCAAATGCGCATATAGAGCGAGAAATTTTTGCCCATTCAGTGGTTAAAAAAGCCCGCACCCTCATGGAGCTTAAAACAAAACATGGCCCCAGGGAAGAAATAGTCAACACTGTGCCTGAGGCTTGGCAACCCCTTGTGGAAGGCTTCCGACAGGCATCCCCCACCGAGCGTCATTTACAATGGGTGCTGAAAGATAAATTTACCCCAGGTCGCACTAAGGAAAGTTATGAGGCGAATATTCGGGCGTATTTGGATCTTTTAAATAGTCGAGAAGATATGCAAATGACCCGGGACATAATAGCAGTCACCGATACAATCGTTAACAAGCTAGTCACTCTTATTCATCAGGAGGTGGAAGCCCTACAACACCCGACAGATCCTAGATTTCCTTTGTATCATGGTGCTGATGGTAATATCGGAGAACTCTATTGGATTATGTCTTCTTTGAAAGAAATCCTACAAGTATCTTCCCCCGCCGTCCACATACTTGCAAAACCTTCCTTTACAGGAACTGAGATGCATCCCACTTTTCTCAACGGAGTACGTGGAACAGATTTGTATTATAAAAAGTTTATTGAGATCCTTAAAGACCCAGCACGACAACACCTAACAACCGCCCAAATCATTTTTAAAGACCTTAAGGGCCCCGATGGCACCTTTGCGCCTAAACCTCATATTTGTACAAATCCTGCCCTAACATGTGGTCCTAGTCTAGGTGCAAGTACTTCGAATTCTGTAGAATACTGGATTAAAGCTCATAGCATCCATCCCCCAGATACGAAGAAAATTTTTAATGAGGGATTAGCTCTTTTAGGAATCAATGCAACATTTGAGGTATTTGATTCCGTTTTACGTCAATATTATGGGCTTTCAGCATCAGATAATGGGGTTATTCTGCAAATGTTTGTGACACCCGAATTTTTAGAAAATTATACTCATGCAGAAAAACTATGGGACACTAGGAGTCCTGTTTTTCAAGATCCAATCTTGAAGCATCATTCTGCTCAACATCAATATACAGATTTTTTAAATTTAACAGATGTTAGTCATGACCATTATCCAGAAGTATGGGCCTATCCAACGCCCAATCGCTCAGCAGGATCAATCAATTTTTTGAGTTATCGCTTTCAAGATTTAAACAAAGAAGATTTAGATGCTCTTCATCGGGAGCTAGCCAATGCATGGGATCACGTCGTCACGTCATGGCTTTTATCTAATACCCGTCTTCAAGAGGGTGCTATTTATGGTGGCGATCCATTGCTTCATAAAATTCACCGAATAGCCAGCCGTTTACAAGCAGCTGAGATCATTAAAGATACCTTGCCCAAAGACTCCCTAAGGCATCTGATTAACTTAAATATCCCTGAAGGCGTTGCGACTCTTCTACAGGAATCCCCAGAGAGTGCTGAAACAATCTCTATAGACGAACGTCATTCTCTTCTAGTTCACACCTTATCTTCTGGAAATGAAGAAATGGCTAGAATCATCGCCTCCATGTCGCTACCAACTGGGAAGTATGCATCTTTGCTGACAAAGGATGATGCCTATTTCGTTGCAAGAAACTGCTTACAGGAACTACACAAACCTCAAAGTCTTCCTATACTAAGAGAACTTAATAGTCACTTTGACTTTAAAACATGGGACCAATCTTATGATTGGCCTGCATATGATGCAATTTGTCAAAAAGAAAATTATCCCTTTCTAAGTGAATTTATGGATATGTTTGGAGATTCTTTTATCCATAAGTGTATTAGTGAAATGGCAAAACCCTACCAAAATACTCATAGTTTGTCTCTTTTTCTGGCAGATAATCCTTCTTTAATAAAACACATAAATATTAATGCCTGGTTTCATAAGTGGGTAGAAGAACGTGATTTTTTTAATCTTAGGTTTGACAATGATGGAAGAACAGCATTTATGGGGGCACTTGAAATCCTTGGCGTAGATTGGAAGCACTTCTATAAAAACAAGCCTTTGATTTATTATTTTTTAGATTTGGATCCTGTTATTGTCGATAGAATCTTCAAAAAGCACCCAGAGCTTTTACAAGCAGTAGATTCTGAAGGAAAAACATTAGACCAGTTGACAGCAGAGCAATCGACCCAGAAACTGAAAGCTCAACAGAAAACACAGCAATATTTGACTAATCCTAAATTCACGGACCCTGTTGAAGATGAAGATTTCCAACTAATCATAAAGACCTTAAATGAAAATTTTGATTTGGATGGGCACTTGCTTTATCCCATTTACGCAGACCCAACATTTTTAGAAAAAGTTTTTCCCTACCTAAACTCTAAAGCTTTGGAAAATTGTCGTTTCGAGTATATGGGGTGGTGGCGACCCGACCAAGATACAACTAAGAGAAACATCACTATACTAAATAATTTGCCATTAGAAACCCTTCACAGACTTAGATGGAACAATGGATGTGATCATTCAGTGATATCTGAATTCTTATGCGAATGGGGTTTTACAAACGAAGATCGAGAATGGGTTGAAAAATTAGCCCCGGCTCTGTCTTGGATAAACCCTACAACGTCTCAACCTTATGGTCTAGAGGTAGCACGGAGAGCATTGAATTCTGATACATTCCATCTTTATGCAGACCTTATAGACCTTAGCTGGTTTACAACGGTTTATCCATCCACCCACATTTCGAAGTATAAAGAAATGATGTATGAACAAGATAATCTCCTCCCCAAGTTGGAAGTTCTTTTGAAACAGCAGGGATTAATCTAAATGCATACAGAGCATGAGCGTAACATTTTCCTTGCTTACAAAATTTAATACTACTAAGAATGCGAAGTAATCCTTATTTTATAGAAATGGTACCATGACAACTACAGGACAAAAGTTAGATATTCCTCAGGATGCTGTCGGCCTGCGCCTTGACAAGTACTTGATGGTTCTTTACCCCCAAATCAAATATGGGGAATGGGCACGTTTGTTCCGCAAGGGGCATGTGCGGCTGGATAGCAAGCGCGTCACGGGGTCCGAACGCCTTCAGGCGCACCAATCCCTGCGCCTACCGCCCATTTCTGTGCTCGATGATCTTATTGCCGCGTCAACCGTGGCGCCAAAGGCACCTGTTCATAACCTGTCTAAAAAGATGGAAGAAACCGTAAAATCTTGGATTTTGTTCCAAGATGAAGACATTATGGTCCTGAACAAACCTGCAGGCCTGGCTGTTCAAGGGGGCACAAGCCAAGCTACCCATTTAGACGGTCTGCTCCAAAGCTTTGGGCACCCAACGGGCACTGTCTTTAAATTAGTTCACCGCCTGGATAAAGACACCAGTGGCGTTCTGGTTGTAGCCAAAACAAAAAAGGCTGCTGCTGCTTTGGCTGCTGCCTTCAAGTATCATGATTTGTTTAAGGTCTATGTGGCCCTGACCCAACGGGTGCCCCACCCTCTAGAGGGTATCATTAAGGCGCCCATCAGCGAACAAACGGATGGCATTAAGGAAACTATGGTGGTAGACCCGGCGGGCAAAAAAGCTGTGACTTTTTATCGAGTGATCTCCCATGCGGGAAAGACGGCCGCTTGTATTGCCCTGTCACCGGAAACAGGCCGCACGCACCAGTTGCGTGTGCATTTGGCCAACCAGAATTGTCCTGTTTTGGGAGATGGTCAGTATGGAGATGCCTCAGTCTTTTGGCCAAACCTGCCCAAAAATCTATATTTGCATGCCTATAAGATTAGTTTTCAACACCCCATAAAACACACAAAACTGACCTTTTCTGCGCCCCTGCCCGCTCATTTCTTAGAGGCCCTGGATACCATGGGTATGGACCCCAAGGATATTGTTAAGGGTCTAAATGAGTTTACGACGGAACAATAATTTCTTTTCTCGGGCTTTACCCATAGTGTATGAACGTTGAGAAAGGGCTGAAATTAACGTCGTTGCGAGAAGGCCGAAAGCCAACGAAGCAATGACGGCAGTAAAAAACCTAGATTTTTGCGTCGAGGACGAGTGAAATAAAGGGCATGGATTTCGACGTGTACATTTGGGTACATGAGAAATCCACGAACCTGCGATTTCGCGAAGTAATCGGCCGAAAGGCTAGGTTTTAATCAATTGGCTAAGAATTTTATACACTCCCTCAATCTTTTCTTGAGGGGTTGACCAAACTTTAAAGATCACTAATTTCTGGTCCGGGCGAATTTTTATGGTGCCGCCGTGCTGCTGAATCCAAGAAAGCAACCGATCGGGCCAAGGGAAATTATCTTGATAGAAAGACACCAAAATGCCCTTGGGGCCGCCCTCAATTTTATGCACGTGAATAGCCTTACACAAGTTTTTCAAAGAAACTGTCAACAACAGATTATCCGTTTCCGGCGGCACGGGGCCAAAACGATCCCGCAGTTCAGCACGGAAATCATCAACTTCCTCTGCAGTTTTCAAAGCCCCAATCCGCTGGTACAAGCCCAGCCGCAGATTCAGATCTGGCACATAGGTATCAGGAATCAAGATCTCTAGACCCAGATTAATTTGGGGCAACCACTGGTCAGCAGAACCATGGGGGATTTCTCCCTCTTTCTTGGCTTTCAACATCTGAATGGCTTCTTCCAACATATGTTGATACAACCCCAGACCCACTTCCTTTATTTGGCCAGACTGTTCTTCTCCCACCAAATTGCCCGTTCCCCGAATATCCATATCGTGACTTGCGATCATAAAACCACCCCCCAGGCCCTGAATACTTTGCAGAACCTCCAATCGGCGTTGAGCTTTTGTGCTAAAAGTTTTATCCGCCGTAACGGTAAAGAAAGCATATCCTTGGGTTTTTGAGCGCCCCACACGGCCCCGCAGCTGATACAACTGACCAAGTCCAAACAGGTCTGAAGCATATACAATCATGGTATTAGCGCTGGGAATATCAAGGCCAGACTCAACGATGTTAGTGCTGACCAAAATATCATACTGACGATCACAAAACTGAATGATGGTGGTTTCCAAAGTCTTGGGAACCACCTGCCCATGAGCACAAGCAATTTTAAAGGAAGGCAACAGTTTCTCTAAAATAGGCAATACTTTTGAAATATCAGCTACCCGCGGACAGACAAAAAAGCTTTGGCCTCCCCGTTCTTTCTCCCGCAATAAAGCCTCTTTCACCACCAACGTATCAAAGGGCATGATTTTCGCGATAATAGGTTGACGCTCCATAGGAGGCGTCGTAATCAAGCTTAGGTCCCGAATGCCTGAAACAGCCATTTGCAGGGTTCGCGGAATGGGTGTGGCGCTTAAAGACAAGCAATGCACATGAGGATACTTTTCTTTCAAATGTTCTTTTTGTTTCACCCCGAAATGTTGTTCCTCGTCCACAATCAAAAGTTCCAAATTTCTAAATTTAATTTTGGGGGTCAGCAAGGCGTGGGTACCAATCAGAATATTAATTTTACCTTGTTCTAAATCTTCCTGAATCTTCTTAATTTCGCTGGCCGTTTGAAAGCGTGAAATCAATACAACAGATAAGGGGAAATTTTGGAAACGTTTTTTAAAAACCTCAAAATGTTGTCGAGCCAAAAGAGTGGTGGGGGCCAAAATGGCCACCTGCCCCTTGCTATGGGCCACCAAAAAAGCCGCCCGCAAAGCAACTTCCGTCTTGCCAAAACCCACATCTCCACAGACAAGTCGATCCATAGGCATGGGTTTGGCTAAATCCTCCATCACATCTTCAATGGCCCGCTCTTGATCTTCCGTTTCCACAAAAAGAAACCCCTTACAGAATTCCTCATAGGCACCCATCACAGGATGCACGTCTTGCGCCGTTGAAAGCTGCCTTTTTGCCGCAATTTTCATGAGCTTTTGGGCGATTTCTTCAATGCGTTTTTTGGCTTTTGCCTTGCGCACTTGCCAAGCTGTCCCGCCCAGACGATCTAAAACAGCCTCTCCATGCTTTGAGGAATAAAATGAGAGAACCTCAATATTTTCAACAGGCAGAAATAACTTATCTTGCCCCTCATAAATCAAGCACAAACAATCGTGGGATGCCCCATGAATTTCTAGGGTCTGCAACCCTTCATACTGGCCAATACCGTGGTCTTGATGCACCAGATAATCGCCCACTTGGAAGTCCGCAAGTTCAAGAAGCCTATGGACTGATTCCTTTTTCTTGGCAGCACTTTGGGCTCCACTCGAAAATCCAAAAAAGTCCGATTCAACTAGAACGATTTTATTGTCAAATTTAAAGCTTCTCGGAAAAGGAACACCCGCAAAACTAACGCTAGAGCTTCCCCTTAATTGAGGCGATAAAAGTTTTTGAATGCGTTCTAAATTCCCCTGACTTGAAGCACAAATCAAAATTTTTTCTTTTTTATTAGTGATAAATTTTTCCGCAATATCTACCAGACTTAATCGAGGGATATCTGAAACAAATAAAGGAACATAGAGAGATTTTAGATCTGTTTTATCGTCAAAAGGACTCAGCACTGTTTGCTCATAAGCCTTCAGTTTCTGGCTCAATGCCTCTGCAGTTAAATACAAAGATTCGGGTGTAATAGGCCGATAGGGAATTCTATCTTTCGCCGCATGATGTTCTTCTAGGGTCCTGAATTTATAGTTTTCCTGAATTTTTTTCCAGAATTCGTCTGTCCTCTGCGACAAAAAAGAAGATGTGATAAACACAGCAGCCGGCACATAGTCAAAGAAGCTATCTAAACTTTCATAAAAAAGGGGCAGCCAATATTCCATACCCTGAAATGACATGCCCTGGCGAATATGTTCATAAAGAGGATCTTGCTGGGCCGCAACCCCAAAAAGTTCCCGATAGTGATGGCGGAAAGAGTGTTGCTGATCTTCGGCTAGAATAACTTCGTTCAAGGGATTGAGATGAATTGTTTTAAGGGGGTGGAGGGTTCTTTGGCTTTCCGGATCAAAGGTTCGAATGGATTCCAATTCATCCCCAAAAAAGTCTAAACGCACTGGATTCAGATGCCCCACAGGAAAGCAATCAATAAGCCCCCCACGTTGGGCAAAGGTTCCCGGTGACATGACCGTTTCAACCCGTTCATACCCCGTTTTTTGAAAAAAGGTCATAAGATTAGGAATGGGAAATTCCTGCCCCGTTTCCAAACGTTGAAAATAGTGGCTGATAATTTGCCGGGGGGGAAGCTTTTGAACAATAGCCTCAACACAAGTAATCACAATTACAGGGTTTTTGGAATGATTTGAGGAAGAGGTTTGCAGAAATTTTCGAAGAGTTTCTGCCGCCTTGTCATCTGAATTTTCTTCATCAGTTTCCCCCTGCATCCCCAATAAAAAAGTCAGGCATTGAAGGCGTTCAGCCAAGCATTTTAAGGAAGGCGACGTAGAATCATAGGGCAGTCCATCCCAGGAAGAAAAAGTGAAAACCTTGCCGCCAGGAAACAGGGCCGTAAGAATGTTCTTAGTGCTTTCAATAGATTCTTTATCGACGACAACCACATGGGGCGTAGCCAAGTTAGAAGACAGAATACACTCAAAAATATTAATACTTTCCAATTGCCCGGAAACCGAGCAAATCGTGCGCGAGCCCGTCACTATCTTTGAAACAGCTTAGCGTCCTGAAGCCCCATGGCCTGCTTCAAGTATAATAGGATTTTGTCAGCATCTGCCTTAGTTGCAAAAGGTCCGGCTTCAACTCGGTTGAGTGTCCGAACGCCATTTTTGACAGGGACCACGGAAGTAGGGGCAAGACGAGAAAGTTTACTAGATAAATTCACAGCATTCTTTTCAATGCCAAAAGTACCTACCTGAATAAAGTATCCTTTCTTAGAGCCCGCCATAGATGTCAACGGAATCGATGCATGAGAGGAAGCTTTAGGAGATTCCTCAGCCATTGATGCGGCGGAATCAGAATCTTGAGCTGTCGTGGATTCAGTCACGATCTGCCTAGACTGAGAAAGGGGAATGGTTCCTAAAACACCTGCCAAGGCCCGCAAGCGATCCGGTGAGGCTACCTCGCTCTCCTGAGCAGGCATTTCTGCCTGTGGAGGATCTAAGATGGGGTCTTCCCCAGGCAAAAACTCCCGTGAGGGAACATTCCCTGCATCTGGCAATTGATCTCTTTCTTCTGCTTTTTCGACAACCTCAACAAAAGAAAGTTTTCGTTCTGTCATATCCTGAGAGGCATCGTCATTAGAAGCTGTAGGTTCTGTAGACTCGGGTTGAACAGTCTCAACTGGTTTTGATTCTTCCTGAGGAGGATTTGCCCCCGGTATAATCAAAGGTTGCCCACTATTTTTTTTTCCGTAAGCCAACAATTCAGCGGCCTTTTTTGATTCCTCTGGCAAAATTTCCACCCGCACTCTAGACGGTCCAGATCCAGAAAACTCCAGAAGTGTGGCGGCTTTCTCAGAAACGTCAATAAGCCGATCATTGGAAAAAGGACCCCGATCATTAATACGCACAATAACTGATGTGTTATTCACCAAATTTGTCACCCGAGCAATTGAAGGCAAAGGCAAGGTTTTATGAGACGCGGTTAAAGCATCCTTCCGATAGATTTCCCCATTAGCCGTTCTTTGATTATCAAAATCCGGGCTATAAACACCCCCATACCCAATTTCGTCGTACTTTAAGTTCTCAGCCGGAAAATACCAAACCCCATTCACCTTATAAGGTTTTCCCACCTTATAAACACCATCCCCTGAACTTTGGTACCACTCTTCAGATTTTTGAATTTTACCATCTTTCGCATCTCCTGATTCCGGAGGCATCAAGAATTCTTGCTGATCTCCCGGTGTTGTCATACAAGAGGTCAGCGCAAGCAACAAAAGGACGGGCAGATATTTTAAAAGGTGAAAATTACGCATTTAGATTTCCTATCTTATTTGAAAATAATAATACAGTTAAAGCAAAATTAAAGGATCTATTCCACTTAAAAATAACAAAAAAATTATCATAGACCAAAAAAGCCGCTCCCCCCTTATCGGGCCTGATAATTGCTCCCCTTAATTTATTTGAGGGCAAAACTTCTCCATCTTTCAGATGCACACCCATTTCAGCCCAATTTTGTGTGGTTCTTTTAATAAATCTTTGATCTGGAACCGGATGAGGAACAGGGCTTATTAAGGACTCATCAAAGGCTGCTGGCAATTCAACTTCATACCCCCAGGGCTCATCTTTCTTCCAACCTGAGTTACTTAAGTAATTGGCCATGGAAGCAAAGATATCCAAGTGGTGATCCCAAATATCTTTAATTCCATCCTCATTTTCATCTACAGCATGATTGTTATAGGTACTTGGCATAAATTGAGTCTGCCCTAAAGCGCCGGCCCAAGACCCCTGTAATTTATCAAGGGGGATTTTGTCATTTTGAACAATTTTTAGGGCCTCTAAAAGTTCATTCCTAAAAAAATCTGACCGACGGCTATCAAAAGCAAGAGTCGCCAACGCATTAATAATGAAAAAATTCCCCGTGATTTTACCAAAATGCGTTTCCATGCCCCAAAGAGCCACGATTAAATTGGCAGGCACCCCATATTTTTTCTGAACACGCCTCAGATCTTGACTATGAGTGCGCAACTTACCCTTAGCCAAAGGTAGTTTTGGAGTTAACCTTTTTTCAATGTATTCCTTAAAGGTTTCTGTTTTTTCTGGTTGTTTTCTATCTAGTTCCAAAACTTTTTCATTAATCACAGCATCTTTAAAAGCTGCGTCCAAAATACCCGGCTGAATTCCTCTATTTTGGGCCTCTAACTTAAAATCTTGGAGCCATTCATCATAAGTCATGTTGTGTGTACACCCCGTCCATATGCACCCCCAAACAATAAAAAGGATAATGCCTATAAAATTTTTCTTGCCCCTATTCATGATATACCTTTTTCCATAAAAAACTCTTATATAGTTGTTTATACATTTTTTGTTGCATACTGACAATATTTCCCTTGACCCGAATGTGAAAGTATTGAATAAACGTACTTGGATGGATGGCCGAGCGGTTTAAGGCACCGGTCTTGAAAACCGGCGAGGGTGAAAGCCCTCCGTGGGTTCGAATCCCACTCCATCCGCCACTTTTTCAAAATTGCCTCATAAAAAATAAGCATTAAGCATGAAAGATCGTTTAAAAAAATCCTTAAAGAAGAACCTGGAGTTTGTAATCTTTCTATACATTTTTAATAATATCTTAATCCACATCAGACGATCTCTTAAAAACATAAAAACAACCTCCGGATCTACCCATCAATCTTTACCGCTTAAAGATTCTATCCAATATATCACAGGTGTTTTTACTGACTATCAACGCGTTTCCGATCAAAAGACATTTAAAGGGAAATTAGCCGAACTGGGCCCTGGCGACAGCAACGGAGTCGCCCTACTGTTTCTAGCCCATGGAGCATCTCACGTGGACCTAGCCGACCGCTTTTACTCCGTACGAGATGACTTTCATCACACAGAAATAGAACAATATCTGGTCAAAAAATATCCTTCCTTGAAGAAATTTTACCCAAAGTTCAATCAGTATTGTGTTCGATACTATGGGCAAGAAGCCAGCGGCGAACATTTTTTTGATATTCATCAATCCTATGATCATATTATTTCCAGGTCAGTTCTTGAGCATGTAGATGATCCAGAATTGGTTCTTAGAAAAATGTATGGGGCTTTAAATCCTTCTGGTATGCTGATTCACAAAGTGGATCTTAGAGACCACGGCATGCTCACTCCCTTGAATCATTCTTTAAGATTTTTGGAGATCCCAGAATTCTTTTATAAACTAATGACTTACGGGTCAGGATACCCCAATCGGTTTTTATTTCATAAGTACCGAGAAGTTTTGACAGCTTTAAACCCTTCAACAAAATTTTACGTAGCCGGCCTTCATGGGGTTGATCCGTTTGATGCCATTTACCCAATTGAGGCCATTCCTACGCTCCTCAAAACTAAAGCCATTTCATTTGTGAACGAGCACAGACACAAATTTTCAAAAGAATTTTCTAATCTGCCCGCAGAAGATCTGATAATCTCGAGTTTCTTTTTTGTGTGTAAAAAGAAGATCTAAAGTTAAACTCCTATGAAAAGATCCCCCTCTATTATCTTCCTCGGGATTGACCCTAGGATCTGTTTTTCCACAAAACTACAGGATTTGGACTCTCCCTCAAGTCCGAGGGAATCGCTGAAGGGTATACTCATTTTATCTGAGTTTCTCTACACACAAAAGCTAAGAAAATCAAAGACAGAGTTTTTTTATTTTTTCATGGGGAGGCAATGCTCCAAAACCATCCGAAATACCGCCTGATATCTGTCTTGCCCCAAAGAAGATCGTTGGAAGCGCACAAGCTTTCCCCCCATTTTTTCATAAAAACCATCCGCATGGGGATCACTCCAGACCAAAAAATCTCTGTGTCCCCAGGATTTAGCCGTGTCCAGGCCTAGATTCCACATCTGCCGCCCCAATCCTTTGCCAATAAAATCAGGATATAGATAAAAATGCTCCAGTTCCAAAATTTTATCTTCCCCCACGGCAAATCCATAAAATCCAGCCAAAACACCTTCGACAAAAACCAAAAATAAAGACTGCTGTGAAAAACTAGCCTCAGATAGCCCAAGGTTTTCCATGAATTCTTTCATAAAAACTTCGTCATACCCCCAGTGGGCTTTTGATGCCTTTAAGAGATCATTTAAGTTTCGTAAATCACTAGGAAGTGCTGGGCGCGTCTGAATCAATTCTTTATATTCTTTTTTAAAGTCATCACCCGTTCAAAAGAAGCTGAAATACTTTCTTCCTTTAGCAGATTACTATGAACAGCCCGTTGAACCACCTGAATAAACTTTTCTGGCAACAAAGGATCTGGTTTAAAGGTTTCAATGCCTTTAGCCGCTGCCGGGCTATTAGAAAAAATAACCATATCGTTACCCGCTGCAAAGGCCTTCACAATAGATTCCTCAAAAGAATAATGCTTCTGAATGGCTGACATATGAAGATCATCACTAATAATGATCCCTTGGTATCCGCCTTCTCGTAACAGAGACAAGGTGCCTTTAGAAAAAGTTGCAGGATTTTTGGCATCCAAATGTTTATTAAAAATATGGGCTGTCATCACCATGTCGACCCCCTGACTGTGAACCAATTCCATAAAAGGACGTAACTCTTTTTCTTCCCACTGTTCGGACACATCTACATAGCCTTCGTGGGTATCCCCCAACGCACTGCCGTGGCCGGGGAAATGCTTAATACAGTTCAAAATATGCTTATCTTTCAAAGCCTCCATCACAATTTTTCCATACTTCACAATCTGGCGTGTTTCGTGCCCAAAAGAACGATCCAGACCACCAATCACTGGACATGTATAGTGCAAAGGATCCATATCGACGCAGGGTGCAAAATCTAAATTAAACCCATGTTCCGCCAATTCAGAAGCCATTTCTGTGTAGTGCTTTAAAGCGTCCTCTGCAGACAAATGAGAGACAGCCTTAGGCGTTTTGAAACCCTTAAATCCTTTTTGCGGAGACAACCTTTCAACGCGCCCACCCTCTTGATCCACAGCCATCAGCAAAGGCTGCCCGCAAGCATGTTTTTTTAAAAACCCTGTTAATTTTTTGACCTGGGTTGGTGACTCAATATTGTATCCAAACAAAATAACGCCCCCCGCCGTGCCGGCAGAAATTTGCTTGGCCATACGTTGAACACCTTCATCTTCTTCATGAACCCCATGAAATCCCACAATCAAAAGATGGGAAATTTTTTCTGCTAATTCCATAAAGATCCCTGCCCCACCCAACCGTGTTCTTCGGCAATACGACGCATATGATCTCGAAGCTTTGAAAAAGCAGCCCCCTCAATTTGTCTCACCCGTTCTTTTGAAAGATTTAGCGTATGGGAAATTTCTTCCAAGGTTTCCGGAGGTTCTTTCAAGCGACGTGCTTTAATAACTGCCATTTCCCGTGGGGTTAGGTATTCAAACCCTTCTTGTAATAAGGCGGCTTCCCTTTTCTTTTGGTCCGTTGCCATGAAAATTTCTTCTTGATCGGGACGGTCTGATTCCACCCAATCTTGCCATTCGGTTTCATTACCTTCTCCACCTTGCGAAACAGTTGCATTCAATGAAGAGTCACCACCAGAAAGTCTTTTTTCCATATCCCGAACTTCTTGTTCACTAACCCCCAACTTTTCAGCAATTGAATCGATGGTTTCATTGCTTAAGGAAGACCACTCATTTTCACCCTGAAGTTGCTTTTTCAACTTTTTTAGATTAAAGAATAGTTTTTTTTGGGCCACAGTCGTGCCCATTTTGACAAGAGACCAAGACTTCAGAATATAGTCCTGCATAAAAGCCTTGATCCACCACATGGCATAGGTTGAAAACCGGAATCCTTTGTTAGGATCAAATTTTTTCAAAGCATGTAAAATACCCAGATTTCCTTCAGCAATTAAATCTCCTAAGGGCAGTCCATATCCCCTATACCCCGCGGCAATTTTTGTCACAAGACGCAAGTGACTATTCACAAGCTTCTCGGCCGCTACTTTATCCTGGTTTTTAACCCACTCTTGAGCTAATTCATATTCCTCATCGGCCCCTAACATGGGATATTTTTGAATCTCTCTAAAGTATCTAGATAAATCATTGTTATCATCTAACAAAGAAAATCCATGGGAAACTGAGGAAGATTTTTTAGATTCGATGTGATCTTCTGAAAGAGCTATCATTTAGGCCGACCCATCTGTTGGCACCAACAACAACACATTTGTCAGCTTTTCATAAAGCATGTCTTCAAATCCCTTGTTCAAATCATTCAGGATGCGATCCACAAATTGTTGCCAGACAGTTGCTCTATTTTCTACTTGAAAGTCTGATTTTGTAAGAGGCATTTTCTCAGATAATCTTAGTTCATATTTAGCAGCCTTTAGATTGGGGGCATTTGAAATTTCAAGGCTTAGCACAATATTAACGGATAAAGCAGCAGAATCAGACTTGCCATTCAACAAATCATCCATATGCTCTTCAACCACTCTGGCATCCAAAATACGCAAGATAGCTTTGCCTGACTGTCCCACACCTCTTAAGCGCAGGCTGCTCCAAACCTGCAATTCAGGAATCAGAGAACTGGGATAAACTCGGGTTTGTTCGATAGGAGATGGATCCATAGCATTAATGACCAGAACATCTGCCACATCCAAAGACAAGGTAGCTCCATAGGGAGAAAGCTCACGTGTTACAGGGTCCGGATACACACAAGCCGCCAAAAAAAGAAAACTAGATAACCATAGATATTTTTTCATGTTTTTTCTCTATATGACAGTACTATAACAGGTACAGTTTCAAGAGACAAGAATTAGACCATCCTTTGCCTTTTCCAAATGAACGGGTATAAAAAAAGCAACCACCGCATTTGCGATGGTTGCTTTTCTTTAATCAAATTTATTTATCAGAAGATACTGATTTCTTCTTACCAGTTAACCAAGCTGGAAGTTTTGCATCGCCTAAAGGCAATCCACCCCTATCTACCGCTGGTTCTGTCTCTTGCGCTTTTTTGGACGCTGAGGGGAGTTGCGGCACGTTCTCAAGCCGAGCGCGATCTTGAGCGGCTTCTCTCGTTAACCTACGGCGTCTTTCTTGTTCTGTTTCTGGAGTAACAACGGGCGCTGCAGGAACCGTAAATGAAGCGGTTTCCACATCTGCGGCAGGCAAGAATGGCCGTGGAGTAGCTCCTAGAGGAGGAGAAAAAGATACTGCCATCTGAGGATTATGGGTATCAAAGGTCATATCATAACCACCCCGATCTCTCCACAGTCTATCCGCCAAACTCACTCTTGAAAACTGCTGACTCAGCATAGAGTTTTCTCTTCGTTCTTCTGCAGATTCCCGTTCAGCAATCTCCGTTGAAATCAAACGAAGATCTTCTTCCATCTGATTCAGCGCAGAAGACAGGCTGTGATTTTTTTCCAGCAAGTAAGAACGGCCTTCCGCAAGACCCTGCATTCTTGGCAGAGAGTGAAATTTCATATATTCCTGCTTTTTATGCTCAAAAGCCAGTTTGTTGCCCTCAAGATACATACTATATAGAGCTGAATCCTCTTCAGAGACACCATCTTGCAAAGCAGCCTCACGTTGCATTTCAAGCTTAGCATAAGCTTTCAGCTCCTTTGTTTGAATATTACTAACGTAGTCACTATCCTCCTGCTGCCACTCTTGACCTTTTTTTTCATTCTCTAGAATATCTATGTCAACCTCTACAATTTTAGCCTGATAATCTGCAATTGCTTCCTTCAATAAAAGCTGTTCAGTTTTAAGATCTGCTAGATCATTAAAAGCTCTTCTGGTTCGAGTTTTTTCAGTTGGCCCCTGAGTTCTGGCTGGCCGAGCTGAATCAAAAAACTCATCGTCGCTACCCCACGCCGCATGGGCACTGGGGGTATAGTTAAAATTTGTCAAGGCCATAAGGGACAATAAACTTGTAAAACTTTTCTTCATTTTAATCTCCTCAAATTAAAAACACATACCCACAACAGGTATACGTTTCTTATATAAGGATAATTTTGCCAATTTCAAGTTTTATTTTTTGACCGACACGATCGACAAAATCTCAAAATCTAAGGCTGCTAACTTTTTTTGTAGAGCCTCTATTATTTTCGCGCATTCATTTTCTTTCTGACGACTTTTCTCTACTTTTTCTAAAAATTTTTGAGCATAATAATCTGTTAGTTTTGAAATTTTTAAGAAATCTTTCTCCGATGTTTCATAGGCAAGACTCCAGGGAAGTTGAGTTTTGCTAAGAGCTTCCTCTAAAGACTCCAAGTCTGCTTCACTAGGATTCTCTACTAGGGCCCATTGCCCAAGAACATACGCACCCGAAATAGCGATAGTATCCGCAACATAGTCCATCTGCCTTATTATCTGAGTTCTTTTTGCATTCCAAAACTCAAATTTCCGCGAAAGGTCTGCTTGAGTTTCTTGAAAATTTTGTTATATGCTATTAAGCATCTCTTTTGCTGCCGTTGCCTCTTGATAGACAATTTCTCGGTCTGCACAAAGTTTATCAAGCTCGGATCTAAAAAAAGGAGTCCTCCCTTTTGAAGCAGAAATAGACTGGGCAAGACCTTCTTCGTGTGTCGCGCCAACGGAGTGAACAGGAATACCTCCCACAGATAAAAAGAAAATGACGAAATATTTTTTCACTATTGAAACCTCTCATTTTTAATTATAATAGAGAAATTATAAGATAAAACTAAACTTTCGCCAAATCCTATTCCGTATAAAATCTTTTGTCCTTGAAATCTGATGCGGTTTTCTCTATCTATAAGGGGGCGAAAAGTTCTGATATGAATTTTCCCAAGAACTCTAGGTCCCCATCGTCTAGCGGCCTAGGACACCGCCCTCTCATGGCGGGAACACGGGTTCGACTCCCGTTGGGGACGCCATAGTTTCTAAGCCTATTGAAGGAGGCCTTGCATTTAATTTGAATTTCCTTACAATAATGATTAGAACGAACAAAAAAGAAGAGATCTAGAATGACGAACGGAAAAACACCTGAAGAGTTAAAAGAACATTATTGTTCCTTCTGTGGAAAGAATCAGCACGAGGTTAAAAAGCTTATTGCTGGGCCTTCCGTTTTCATATGCAACGAATGTATTGAACTGTGCGTCAATGTTATTGAAGAAGAAATCAAAGATAACTTTGCACCCCAAACGGAAAAAGTTCCAACCCCTTCAGAAATCTATAAAGTTCTAGATGAATACGTTATTGGACAAGAGCGTGCAAAAAGAACCCTGTCCGTTGCCGTTCACAACCACTACAAAAGGTTGAATCATGAAATTGATTCCTCACGGGAAGTTGAACTTCAAAAATCAAACATTTTAATCATTGGTCCCACGGGCTGTGGAAAAACTCTTTTGGCCCAAACCTTGGCGCGCATCTTGAATGTGCCCTTTGCTATTGCCGATGCTACAACTTTGACTGAGGCTGGATATGTGGGCGAAGACGTTGAAAATATCATTTTGAAGCTTTTGCAAGCTGCTGACTATAACGTTGAACAAGCCCAACGGGGTATTGTTTACATTGACGAAGTTGATAAGATCAGCCGCAAGTCTGACAATCCCTCAATCACGCGCGATGTGTCCGGTGAAGGCGTGCAGCAGGCCTTGTTGAAAATGATGGAAGGCACGATGGCCTCCGTTCCGCCACAAGGCGGCAGAAAACATCCTCAACAGGATTTCCTGCAAGTTGACACCACCAATATTTTGTTTATCTGTGGCGGCGCTTTTGCGGGCCTTGAAAAGGTTATTGCGTCTCGCGGGGAACCGTCCTCAATTGGGTTCGGTTCAGACCTGAAAAAAGCAGACAAGAATACGTCCGATCTTTTAAGAAGTGTTGAACCTGCCGACTTGCTGAAGTATGGTTTGATTCCTGAATTCATTGGTCGTTTGCCTGTCATTGCCACCTTAGACGATTTGGACGAAAAAGCCCTTATTCGAATTTTATCTGAACCAAAAAATGCTTTGATCAAGCAATACCAGGCCTTATTCACCATGGAAGATGCCAAGCTTGAGTTTACAGAGGAAGCTCTTAGAACCATTGCTGAAAAAGCTATTCAGAAAAAAACTGGGGCCCGCGGTCTTCGGTCTATTTTAGAAAGCATTCTGTTGGATCTGATGTTTGAACTGCCTGATCACAAGAATTCAGACACTGTCGTTATCACCAAAGAAATTGTTGAGGGCAAGATACATCCTAAGCTAACAACTTCGAAAACCCCTGCACCCTCAAAGCAAGCAAAAGCAGTCTAACCCATGACAAATGAAAGACTTCCTTTACTCCCTTTGAGAGATATCGTTGTTTTTCCCCAGATGATTGCAACGCTTTTTGTTGGGCGCTCTAAATCTGTTGTTGCCCTTGAAGAAGCTATCCGTTTAACCAATCGTCATGTGATTGTCGTCACTCAAAAAGAATCTATTGTTGATGAACCCACTGCAAAAGATCTTCATAAGATCGGCACCATCGGACAAATTTCTGAAATGGTGAACCTTCCAGATGGAACCGTAAAGGTTTTGATTGAAGGAAAACACAGGGCAACCATTGAAAACGTTGATGATAAGGGCCCCTTTATGTGGGGAGAAGCCTCCACACTGATCAGCCCCCTTCCCGATCAAGAAACCCTGTATGTTTTAGATAAGTTGTTGATTACCGAGTTTGAAGAATATGCAAAATTCAATAAGAAAATCACACCCGAATTTATTGCCAACCTGTTTGCTCTCGACGACATTGAAAAAGTTATCGATACGGTATCTATGCAAATTCCCTTGACCATTCCTGAACGACAAGATTTGTTGGAACGGCTCCCCATTAAAGACCGCATGGAACTTGTCTTGTTTTTCTTAAAAAGAGAAATTGAAAGCTCGCAAACAGAAGAAAAAATCCGGGAACGCATTAAGGCTCAGATGGCCAAAAACCATCGGGAATATTATTTGCAAGAACAAATGAAAGCCATCCAGAAAGAACTTCATAACGAGGATGGTAAAGACGAAATGGGGATTTTGGAACAGAAAATCAATGCAACCCCTCTGTCTGCTGAGGCAAAGAAAAAAGCCCAGGATGAACTTAGAAAACTGCGGGCCATGAACCCCATGTCAGCAGAAGCTTCTGTCATTAGAAATTATTTAGACTGGCTGCTTGAAATTCCCTGGGAGAAATCTCCATGGAAAAAATTCACCCTAAAACAGGCGGAAGAAACTTTAGACCAAGACCATTATGGTCTTAAAAAAGTAAAAGAACGCATTTTAGAATTTCTATCTGTGCAACAGCGTCTGGCCCAACCTAAAGGGCAAATTATTTGTTTGGTTGGTCCCCCAGGTGTTGGAAAAACGTCCCTGGCAAAATCTATTGCAAAAGTAACACAACGTCCTTATGTGCGCGTTGCTTTAGGCGGCGTTCATGACGAATCTGAAATTCGGGGTCACCGTCGCACCTATATTGGATCCATGCCTGGCAAAATTGTTCAAGGCATGAAAAAAGCCAAGTCTACGAACCCCTTATTTTTGCTAGATGAAATTGATAAAATGGGAACCGACTGGCGCGGCGACCCGGCCTCTGCGCTTCTTGAAGTGTTGGATCCTGAACAAAACAAGCACTTTAATGATCATTACTTGGAAGTCGATTATGATCTTTCTAATGTGATGTTTTTGGCTACTGCGAACAGTTTGAACCTGCCCCGACCTTTATTAGATCGCATGGAAATCATTTCTATTGAGGGATACACAGAAGAGGAAAAACTTCAAATTGCCTTAGGCTATCTGGTTGAAAAACAAAAAACTGACAATGCCGTAAAAAAGGAAGAGCTTGCCTTTACAAACGACGCCCTATTACAAATTATTCGGTCCTATACTCGGGAGGCTGGTGTGCGCGGATTAGAACGACAAATTGCTTCTCTATGCCGCAAAGCCGTTCGTCAATTGGCTGACAAAAAAGTATCATCCATCACCATTACCCCAGAAAATTTGCAGAGTTATTTAGGCCCCATTAAGTATCAGTTTGAAAAAGCTGAGAATGTCCCCCAGGTTGGCGTTACGACCGGACTCGCCTGGACGGAAATGGGCGGCGATTTGCTGTATATCGAAGCCGTCAAATCCGAAGGTAAAGGTAAAATAAATATTACAGGAAAGTTGGGGGAAGTGATGCAGGAATCTGTAAAAGCTTCTTTAAGTTATGTGAAATCAAGAGCTGCTGAACTTGGTATTGACCCTGCAGTTTTTGGCAAAATTGACATTCATCTTCATGTGCCTGAGGGCGCAACTCCAAAGGATGGCCCCTCTGCCGGCGTGTCTATTTCAACAACCTTGGTATCTTTGCTGACCGGTATTCCAGTAAAATCTTGCGTTGCTATGACGGGGGAAATTACCTTGCGGGGGCTTGTTTTTCCCATTGGAGGGCTGAAAGAAAAATTGTTAGCCGCTCAGAGAGGCGGCATCAAGACCGTTCTTATCCCCAAGGAAAATGAGAAAGACTTGGTTGAAATTCCAGAAAGCATTTTGAAATCTTTGAAAATTATTCCTGTAGAAACGTTGACGGAAGTGTTAGCGGAAGCCCTTGTGAATCAACCTCAACCCTTTGTTGATCTGATCGCTTCGGATGCTCCGCCCATGTCTAGCCCAGCTACCTACCCCTTACCGCCAACAGCTGTTCATCACTAAAAACCTAGATTTTTGGCCGATTGCTTCGCGAAATGCCCCCAATTGGATTCCCTCGGGCTTGACCCGAGGGTCTAAGGGTGCGGAACGCGCCCCTGTTGGGGTGCCGAAAGAAGTAAGGCGTGGGTCCTCGGGTCAAGCCCGAGGAATTCAAAAAGAGAGAACCCGAGGAAAGCAAGGGGGCTCGAGGAAAGCAAAAAATGGGGGAGAGGAAGTGACGGATGTAGGCGAGCACTACTTCGTCAACCAGCTTAAAGCCCCCTGCGGCATGATTGCTGGGCCTTGAGCTTGAGAAATTCCGTGCCCTTGAGGCATCTGAGGTGGCTGTTGAGGCGTTGCAGCAGAAACGGGAATACCCCAACCTAGTTCTGGGGAGGAAGAGCCCCCTCCCCCAGAAACAGGAACCGAAGGGATCTGTTGTTGAGGAATGTTCGGCATTTCTCTCGGAGATGGAGAAATAGCCGCTGCTGAAGAAATATTTACAACAGCAGTTTTCTGAGATGGCTCATCAAGAGAATATCCCACAAGAGGCGCTGGGGCTGCAAATTTAGGCCTGGTTTGGACTTCAAGATCATCCGAAAGAACGTTATACCGGTCTGTGTTGGCCGGTTCTCCCTCTGACTTTAAAATGGATTGATCATGAAAGAAATCAATATCAGAGGACGCGCCTTGTCTTTGAGGAACCGCCATATCCGCCGCCCATAAACCCTGAAAAAAAAGAACACTCCATCCAAAAAATATAATTTTACGCATATGGTAACTATACCCAGCCCCATTAGAGTTGTCGATCCCTTACTAATTGACTTCCTAAAAAATTTTACATATAAGATTTTATCAACTAAGACATAAAGGAGAAAGACATGAGAATATTTTTAAGGTTCATCATTCTGTTGGGAATTTCTGCGTTCACATATGAAAGTTCTTCAAGAAGCGATTTTGATCGCGATTACACCTACCAACTTTCTGCTGACGCCCAAGAACAAACCCCTTTTGTTGGTGCCGATTTAAGCATGTCTGTGCTTGAGGGATATCGTTATCTTGATGATAGATTCAGCCCCGAACCCGATGAGCTCTGGAAAAATCTAGCCATGATGATCCCAAGACTTATGGTATCAACCTATGTATCCACCTTCCAACATGAAGTCTTTGGTCATGGGACATCCGTGCGTCAAATTGGGCAGGGCTGGTCAGTGAGGTCTTACTCTTTTAACTTAGATGGCAGTGGGTCAACAAGTATTCTTGCAAACCGCGCCTCACCCCCACAATATCTGATTGCTGTAGATATTGCCGGCATGCAGGCCACCGAAGTTTTAAGTGATTCCATCAAAGATCGTTTTCTAGAAAAAGAATCCATCAACCCCACCTATGCAGCCGCTTATTTAGTGTCATCCACTGATCAAATAAATTACGTGTTTTCCGACTATCAAGAGGGCAAAGGACACGATGTTCAGAATTATATTACTGGAATGAATACCATTTATGGCTCTGGCTATCTTTCAAAGTCTAAGCTTAGATCTAGAACGTGTCTGAACTTATTAGATCCTTTCCTTTATTATTCATTGTATTCTTTGGGCACAGGAAAAGATTTTGAATATCCCATGATTCCTATTGGAGACTGGAAATATCTGCCAGGCTTTAGGGCTGTTTTTACACCCTATGGCCTTGAAAACAAACTGATCAACCATTTTAGAACTCCCACTACGCCTATGCAGATTAACTTTTCCCAAGGAACTAACAAGCGCGGAACTTCTTGGTCTGCTGAAGCCATTGTGGATAAAGTTTGGTCCGATGATAAATTTGACCTAGGGTTTAATGTAGCCACCTGGAATCAACCGAAGCTTTTTGTAAGCAATGTTCTGCAGGCCCCAAATAAACAGGGAGGTTCAGCTGAGGCAATCATTCGGTTTAATATGACCAGATCCGGCTCTATTTATACCAGCACAGGCTATAAAACTGCTGGATTCAGACTCGGCTACCCCCTAAGGTCTAGCGTTCTATTCCGCGCTGGTCTTTCTTATGTGTTTTAGAGGCGATGAAACCACAGACCCGAAAGTCTGTGGTTTCAAGACATTTTGCACTAAAAAATTTAGACGCTAGTTTCTGTCACGTCGGTATTTTTCTGCGCTCTAATTTTCTTATTTTCGAAAGACTGCCTTAATTCTGTCTGCAAATCTAGTGCATCCGGCTTTGTCTTTGTACTAGCTTTTGCTTGCACATATCTCATGCCTTGATTAGCAGCTTCCCGTAAGAAGTCATCTACATCAGACAATTTTTTCGGCATATCGCAATTCTTAACGCATTCTGGCAGCTTTAATCCCTTACAAATACCCATATGCTTTAAGGCCATACATTGTGCCCAAACGCCTGGCTTTTTATACTCAACCCGATTACATAACCGCTTACACAAGAATACCAACTTCTCACGCTTACCTAAAGCTTTACAAGCTTTAAGCCCCGGCAGATCTTTTGAGGGTTTTGCTTCCTGAGCTGTTCTTTTGCAAACCTCTACAAGCAAATCTGTGAGACCTTGAGGCCTCTTATGAGAAAAAGAATCATTTCTCACACGTTTGCATAGCTCTGTAGGATCATAGCCATGATCCAAAACAAGCCAATAAGCCAGGCAGAGTTTTACGTTTTGAATTTCCTGCTTTCCTTTCGATAATTTACGAATTTTTTGACTAAGCGTTTTGAAAAAACCTTTCTTTTTATTCTTAGAAATTTTATCTTGAAGGTCATCTGCAGAAAGAGGATCTGCTAAGTCGTAGCTATGGGCTTCTTCTTTTTGCGCATAAGAGCCAACGCGACCTGCTATTGAGGATGTGTTATCATAGGCGTAGCCATCATCAGAATCGCCTGTGCTCGCACAAGCAACATGGGATAGTCCCAATGACACAAATAAAAAGAAACTTAAAAAATAGGCTTTCATAGAATACTCTCCTGTATATGTTGATTTTTTCTGATTTTGTACTCAAAGAAAATCAAAGTCAATAGAAATATCCACATATGATTTTCCTCTGGAAGGCCTTGTTTTCTAAGGTTTTTTACAAACATTCCCAAACAATCCCCATATTTCTCCACAAATTCCCATTGACTCCCATCTCATCCCATGCTACTCCATTAATTAAGGGTACAACATGAAAGTAGGGTTGTTATGTCGTTATTTTTATCGACGTTTATCAATAAGATTGATCGAAAAGGCAGGGTTTCAGTACCTTCGTCTTTTCGAACAGCCCTATCTGCCCAATCGTTTCAAGGGGTTGTCCTTTTCCGGTCTTACACCCAGTCTGCTCTTGAAGGCTGTGGGATTGACCGCATGCAAACCCTTAGTAACAGCTTAGACCGTCTAGATTTATTTTCCGAAACCCATGAAGATCTGGCTTCTGCCCTGTTTGCTGACACCCATCAGCTTGCCTGGGACCCTGAAGGCCGCATCATGCTGCCCGAACATTTGCGCCACTTTGCGCACATTGATGACACGGCGGCTTTTGTGGGACGGGGCGCGACTTTCCAGATTTGGAGCCCGAAGGCCTTTAATGATCATCAAGAAAAGGCCCGGGCCCGCATTAAGCAAGGAAAAGCCACCCTGCAGTTAAAGGAAAATCTATGATGGAACCCGCGGAAACTGTTCATAAACCGGTCTTGCTGAATGAAGTTCTGGCTGTTCTGGATCCAGTAGCTGGAAAAACCTATGTAGATGGCACCTTTGGAGCTGGTGGTTATACGAAAGCTATCTTAGAAAAATCTCCCTGCATTGTTTATGGTATTGATCGAGACCCTGACGCTGTTGATCGCGCCCAAGCCCTAAGAAAAACATACCCCCGCTTTCATATTATTGAGGGAAATTTTGCTGATATGGACCACCTAATGTCTGAAACAGTCCATCCAAAAGTAGATGGGGTTGTTCTTGATTTAGGCGTATCCTCGCCTCAACTAGATCAAGCTGACCGTGGTTTTTCCTTTCAAAAAGATGGTCCTTTGGACATGCGCATGGAAAAAAGTGGTGTTACGGCGGCCCAGGTTGTGAATACCTATTCGGAAGAACGGCTGGCCCATATTATTTGGTCCTATGGGGATGAGAAAAAATCAAAGCAGATTGCCAAACGCATTGTAAATGACCGAGTCAAAACCCCCTTTACCAGCACCCTACAGCTGGCCAAGGTAATTCATGAAACCCTGGGCCATAAAGACCCCCGTAAAATAGATCCAGCCACCAAAACTTTTCAGGCTTTGCGTATTTTTGTAAATGAAGAAATGGGATCTTTGAAAAAAGGCCTGCGAGCGGCTGAGAAAATCTTAAACCCCGGAGGACACCTTATTGTAGTATCTTTTCATTCCCTGGAAGATCGAGAAGTTAAAACATTTCTGCAGACTCGCAGCGGCAAGAAATCCAATCCCTCACGGTATGACCCAAGGCCTAACACTCCTGATTCTTTACCCTCCACCTTTCAATTGATTGATAAAAAGAGCATGGCCCCAAGCATGAAGGAAGTACGCGACAATCCACGCTCTCGATCAGCAAAGTTACGATGGGCCCTTAGAACGACGGCCCCTGCTTGGCCCTTTGAGGAGGACTTATCATGACCCTGAATCATATGCTTTTAAGAAGAATGTCTGCCCTGTCTTTAATGGGAAGTTTGCTGCTAGGAATTTGTCTGTACTATGTGAAACATCAAGTCACTAATTTAGAGAAAGAAATCCGCATTACTCATAGAAAAAGCCAAAGTGCACAAGATTCTATTCACGTCCTAAAGGCCGAGTGGGGATTTTTGAACAGCCCTAAGCGTTTGCAGGAACTAAACGAACAACACATCCATCTGAAACCCGCTAAAACCTATCAGATTGCTTCTTTGGAATCTTTAAACTCTGAAAAAGCTCCTCGCCTCATGATGGCTCGATTGGAGAAAACCAAATGATCCATTCGGCAGCATATTCCAGTTCCTCCAACGGCCGCTTAAGGCCGTTACTGCATAAAAGATATCAAACCACAGAACAAAAACCCTGGGGACGCCTTGGGTTTGCCTTTGCTTCCTTATTATTCATTTTTCTAGGCATCGCCAGTCGTTTAGCTTGGGTTATGGTATGGACACCTTCCGCCCATAATGTACCTTCAAACTTTGGAAATGCCATAGCCCGCGCTGATATCGTTGATCGAAATGGTGAAATTTTAGCCACAAATTTGATTACATTTTCTATGTTTGCTAATGCAGCCGAAATACTAGATCCAAAAGATACGGCCCATAAGCTCTCTTTGATATTTCCAGATATGAAAGAGGAAGAACTTTACAAGAAATTTAAATCCAGAAAGTCATTCATTTGGTTGAAGCGGAACCTAACTCCTACCCAACAACAAGAAATTAATAGTTTGGGGTTGGTGGGTATTGAGTTCAAAAAAGAACAGAAGCGGGTATACCCCCATGGGGCGACAAGCTCTCATATTCTAGGGTACGCTAATATTGATAACAAGGGTCTGGCAGGCATTGAACGGGCCTATGACCATGTGCTTACAAGCCAGAAAGAACCCTTGCGCCTGTCATTGGACTTGCGTGTTCAGCATATTTTGCGGGATGAAATAAAATCCGGCATCAAGGAATTTAATGCAAAGGCTGGCAACGGCGTACTGATGAACATCCACACAGGGGAAATTGTTGCTATGGCTTCTTTACCTGACTTTGACCCCCATCATTTTAATCCAAAAAAAGATGATATTTTTAACGCTAACACCTCCGGTATTTATGAATTCGGGTCTATCTTTAAAATCTTTACCTTTGCTATGGCTTTGGATTCCAAAAAAGTATCCCTGAAAGACAACTTTGATGCATCCCACCCTATTATGATAGGAAAGCACAAAATTGGTGACTATCAGGCCAAAAATCGCTGGCTTTCTGTGCCCGAAGTTTTCATGTATTCATCAAACATCGGGACTGTCAAAATGGCCCTTAAAGTGGGGCCAAAAGGTCAAAAATCTTTCTTTGAAAAGTTGGGATTTTTAAAACCCTTAAAAACTGATCTAAAAGAAAATGGTATTCCTATGGCTCCCCGTGAATGGAAAGAAATTAACACCGCCACCGTTTCTTATGGATATGGTCTGGCCGTCAGTCCCTTGCAACTTGTGAATGGATTGGCAAGTATTATTAATGGGGGGCTGTTAAGATCTCCGACCCTTATTGCCGATAAAAACAAAGACAGAGAACCTGTGCAAATCATCTCATCTGCAACGTCAGAGACCATGCGCCGCTTAATGCACCTTGTCGTTAAGCATGGCTCTGGAAAACAGGCTGATGTTCCTGGCTATATCGTGGGCGGAAAAACGGGATCTGCCAATAAAAAAAGTAGCAATGGAAAGGGTTATGTGGCCAAAAACAAGCATCGAGCCTCATTCGTGTTTGCCTTCCCCATGACGAATCCACAGTATATCGGACTTATCACCCTAGACGAACCCCAGGGCAATTCATCGACTATGGGTTTTTCAACGGGAGGGTGGACAGCAGCTCCCGTCGCAAGACGAGTCATTGAAAAAGCGGCCCCTCTTCTGGATGTTTTTCCTGTTGATGAATCGGCCCCCAATATTCAAATGGCTATGCGTGTTCCCCTCCAGAATCACGAGATCCAGCGTGCAACTCGATAAATTTTTAGAAACTGTAAAATACCCAGAATCTTTCACAGCCTGGTCTCGCAGCAAAAAGCCCTTACATACATTTTCCATTGAATCCATTGTTGACGATTCCCGAAAAGTCACTAAAGGATCTCTATTCGTAGCGATATCAGGCACTGAAACAAAAGGGGACACATTCATTCCCGATGCTATTTCTAAGGGAGCCACAGTCATTGCAGCCACTCCGGATCAATGCAAAGAATATGCCCTTTCTTATCCTGATATGTGTTTTATAGAAACGAAAATTCCCCGCCGCTTTCTAGCCTTTTTAGGGGCCGCCTTTTACCCCAAGCAACCTGAAAATATTGTGGCCGTAACGGGCACCAATGGAAAAACCTCCGTCGTTAATTTTGTGCGTCAAATTTGGGAACATCTTGGTTATAAAGCTGCAAGCCTTGGTACATTAGGCATTCAAAGCACCCAGTTTCAACAACAAAAACACCTGACCACTCCTGATCCGCTATACCTACATAGTCAGCTGGATGCTATGACAAAAAAAAATATTACCCATTTAGCGATGGAATCATCCAGCCATGGCCTAGATCAACACCGATTAGATGCCGTACATTTAAAGGCTGCTGCCTTCACTAATTTAAGCCCCGATCATCTGGATTACCACAAAACTCTTGAGGCCTATTTAGATGCAAAAAGACAGCTATTCAAGCGTATTTTGCCCCCCCAAGGAACGACTGTTCTAAATGCAGATATTCCTGAATTTGAAACTTTAAAGAATTCAATCTCTTCAAAAATTTTAACATATGGTCGAAAGGGTGCTCAGATCCATTTGGAATCTTTGACCCCCCTGCCTCATGGACAAACTTTAAAGTTGCGTATATTTGGCAACCTTTACCATGTAAACTTTCCTCTGATCGGTGAATTTCAAGTCTATAATGCTTTGTGTGCCTTAGGGTTGGTTCTAGCCGTAAACCCTGAAAAAACAGAGAACGCCATCCAAATTCTTGATCATCTTCAGGGCATTCCGGGTCGTTTAGAGTTTGTAGGAAGCCACCCGAATGGGGCTCCTGTTTATGTTGATTATGCTCACGCATCCGGCGGCATCGAAACCTTATTAAAAACCATGCGTGCTCATATCAAAGGAGATCTCTGGGTTGTGTTTGGCGCTGGAGGCGGTCGTGACCCCAGTACCCGCCCCCTTATGGGGAAAGCGGCTAGTGCCTATGCAGACCATGTGGTAATTACGGATGATAACCCCCGCTTTGAAGATCCCCAAATTATTCGCCAGCAACTTTTAAAGGGCTGCCCCGATGCTATTGAAATTCCAGACCGACCAGAAGCCATCAACTATGCCATTCATCATTTAAAACCTCAAGATGCTTTGGTGGTTACAGGAAAAGGCCCTGAAGATGGTCAAATCATCAAGGGGGTTACTTATCCATTTTTGGATAAATCTGTTATAGAAAATATTTTATCGGGTATGAAGAAATGAATCACTTTTGGACAGCGCAAAAAATTGCAGAAGCGACCCAAGGCAAGCTTATTGGCAATACAGATTGGTCGACGGTAGCCTTTGCTATTGACTCGCGCGCCCTGAAGGTCGGCAACGTTTTTATAGCCCTTGAGGGAGAAAAAGTTGATGGTCATGACTTTGTGAAACAAGTGATCGACAAGGGGGCTATTGCAGCCGTTGTGCACAAAAAATTACCTTCCTACCCCTCAAACTTTCCTTTAATTTTGGTTGAAAAAACCGATAAAGCCCTAGTTAATTTAGGAAACTATGCCCGCAAGAATTTTAAGGGGAAAGTAGTTGGAGTTACGGGCAGTGCGGGGAAAACATCAACCAAAGATATGCTAGCTTTTTGTTTGGCGGATCAAGCCAAAACCCACAAAAGTGAGAAAAGTTTTAATACAAAGCTGGGCGTTCCCCTCACCATCGCCAACTGTCCCCCTGCATCAGAATTTTTGGTTTTAGAGATAGGGATGAGTTTGCCTGGCGAAATTTCCCTGCTGACCCATATAGCAAAACCAGATGTGGCCATTATTACGACCATTGCCCATGCTCATATAGAGTTTTTAAAGTCTCTAGACGGTGTTGCCAAAGCCAAGGCCGAAATATTTGAAGGCCTGCAACCGAATGGGACAGCCATTGTAAATGGGGATTTAGATCAAACCCATATTCTGGTCGAAAAAGCTAAAGAAAATAACGTAAAGAATATCTTTTTATTTGGCGAGAATCCTGCCTGTCAAACACGTCTATTAAAGTATGAACCTAGCTCTGCGGGTTGTCATATTCGCGCCGAAATTTTGGGGGAAGAAGTTTCTTATAAACTGCAAGCCTTTGGCAAACATCATGCCATGAATAGTTTGGCCGTTTTAACGGCACTTAAGATGTTCAAAGCTGATTTACAAAAAGCCATCATAACAATTGGAAATTTTACGGAAACAGAAGGTCGGGGAAAATCTTATTTATTGAGAGATGATATTTTATTGGTGGATGAAAGTTACAACGCCAATCCAGATTCCACCAGGGCTGCTCTGATTGCTTTCCAGGAACGTCCCATCAACGGACGGCGCATTGTAATTTTGGGTGATATGGGAGAGCTAGGTCCCCAATCTGGCCTATATCATAGGAACTTGAAAACGACTCTTCAAAATATGAAAATAGATTTTTTGTTTACCTATGGACCCCTTATGAAAGAACTATTTCAAGAAGCTCACCAAGAAATTCATGCGAAACATTTTGACGATCTTAATGAACTATCAGAAGAACTTACTAGAATTATTAAACCTAAAGATGAACTATTTATTAAATCATCAAAAAGTACTAGACTAAGTTTAGTCGCAGAAAGAATTAGGAAACATTATGCTGTATAATTTGTTATATCCACTTAATAGTCAGTATACATTTTTAAACATTTTCAAATATATTACTGTTCGGGCAGCAGGTGCTACCTTAACAGCCTTGATTATTGTTTTTTGCTTTGGACCCGCTTTTATTCGAAAGCTGAAAGCTCTGCAAGGAAAAGGTCAGCCCATCCGGAAAGAGGGGCCAGCTTCTCACCTGACCACCAAGCAGGGTACTCCCACCATGGGTGGATCTTTGATTTTGCTGGGCATGACCGTCAGCACGCTTTTGTGGGCTGATCTGACAAATTCCTATGTTTGGATTGTTTTGGGGGTCACTCTATCCTTGGGCGTTTTGGGGGGCATTGATGACTACATAAAAGTCACCAAACAATATCCTGATGGCATGCGCAGTCGCACCAAATTTGCCATTCAAATTTTAATAGGATGTGTCGCCACTTACTTCATTCTCCACCACTCTCCCCTCACCCTCGAAAATCAACTCTTTTTCCCTTTCTTTAAGAATGCTCTTTGGAATATGGGAGGATGGTTCTTTCTATTTTCAACGCTTGTTATTGTGGGATCATCCAACGCCGTTAACCTGACGGATGGACTGGATGGCCTGGCCATCGGGCCTATCATCTTTACCGCCTTATCCTTCGCCGTGATTACGTATATTGTTGGAAACTCGGTCTTTGCTCACTATTTACAGCTTCATTTTGTGCCCGGCAGCGGTGAGCTTGCCATCATTTGCGGTGCATTCGTAGGCGCCAGCTTGGGCTTTTTATGGTTTAATGCACCCCCTGCTATGATTTTCATGGGGGATATGGGGTCGTTGGCCATTGGGGGCGCGCTTGGGGCTATTAGCCTGATCGTTAAACACGAAATTGTGCTTGCCATCATTGGGGGTATTTTTGTTCTTGAAGCCGTTTCTGTTATGCTTCAGGTTGCCTATTTTAAAATGACCGGTGGCAAAAGAATTTTCCTGATGGCCCCTTTGCATCATCACTTTGAGAAAAAAGGATGGGCTGAATCCACCGTCGTGATTCGCTTCTGGATTATTTCCATTATTTTGGCCTTGATTGGTCTTGCGACTTTGAAAATCAGATGATTCCTCTCCCCCATACAAAAGGACAGAGTTTTTATGTTTTTGGTTTGGGAAAATCTGGTCTGTCTGCCGCCCACGCTTTGATAGAGTCGGGAGCCCATGTGCAAGCTTGGGATGATGAACCCGAATCCATAGAAAAAGCAAAGTTTCTAGATATTCCTGTAACCCCCCCCGATAGAATAAATTGGTCCCAGCAAAAAGGACTTATTTTAAGCCCAGGAATTCCGCATACTTACCCAACCCCTCATCCCGTTGCAACCCTGGCTAAAGAATATCATGTGCCCATTCTCTGCGATGTGGAATTGCTGCTACAAGCTCGCCCCCAAAACACCTTTATTGGCATCACCGGCTCTAACGGAAAATCAACTACCACTGCCCTAATTGCCCATATTCTGAAAGAAGCTGGTCTGAAAGTTCAAGAAGGCGGCAATCTGGGAATCCCAGCCCTTGATTTAACTCCCCTTGATGAAAAAGGTGTCTATGTTTTGGAGCTTTCTTCTTTTCAGCTAGACCTATGTTTTTCACCTTCCCTAAAGGGCGCTATTTTTATAAATGTGACCAAAAATCATCTGGACCGCCACGGAGGAATGGAAGGTTACATTGAATCTAAGAAACGCATTTTCAAGCTTTTAAAACCAAAGGGCAAAAAAGTTATTGGGGTCGATTCTGACGACATGCAAAAAATCTGCCAAGAAGAACAGGGTTTACCCATTTCTGCAACGCACAAAGTTCCGGGCATCTTTGTTGAAAAGGGACACTTGATAGACGCCCGCACCCAGCCCGCAAGATCAATCATGGATTTAAATAGCCTTGAAAACCTAAAAGGAACCCACAATTTTCAAAATATAGCCGCGGCCTTTGCAATCCTCACAGACTTAGATCTAGCAACCCCTGACCAAATTATTCATGGGATTAAAACTTTTCAGGGGTTACCCCACCGTCAGGAAATTGTAGCCCGCTTTAAGAACATTCTTTTTGTGAATGACAGCAAGGCCACAACGCTTGAGGCCTCCATCCAGTCCATTCAGCAGTTTGAGCCCATTTATTGGATTGTGGGGGGCGTACCAAAAGAAGGGTTTGAAGATATATCAGCCCTGAAGCCCTATGAAAGTCGCATTCAAAAGGCCTTTTTAATCGGCCAGTCAAGCCATGCCTATTACGCTCTTTTCCACAAAAAATTTGACTGTTTAGAAACCCAGACTCTGGAAAAAGCAACCCAAGCCGCCTTTCAAGAGGCCCTGAAGAATCCCGCTGAAAATATTACCATTCTGCTGGCGCCTGCTTGCGCGTCGTATGACCAATTTGATAATTTTGAACATCGGGGAAATGTGTTTAAAAAGTATGTGGCTAACCTTATAGGTCAATCATGACCCGTATTATCGGATTAGACCCAGGACTGCGCCACACGGGTTGGGGGATTATTGAATCTTCCGGAACCAGGCTATCTCACATTGCACACGGCATTATTAATGCCCATGAAGATATGCCCATGGCCGCAAGACTGACCACCATTCATGAAGAAATTATGAAGGTTTTGAAAGAATACGCCCCCCAAGAAGCAGCCGTAGAAGAAGTGTTTGTGAACAAAAACCCCCTTTCCACCCTGAAGTTGGGGATGGCCCGAGGAATTGCCCTTATGTCCCCTGCTTTTTATGGAATTCCAGTTGCAGAGTATGGGGCAAATAAGGTAAAAAAATCTATAGTCGGAAATGGTCATGCAGAAAAAGAACAGGTGGCCTCTATGGTGTCTATTTTGCTACCAGGGGTAAACCCAAAAAAAGATGCTGCCGATGCTTTAGCCATTGCCATATGTCACGCCCACTACAGAAGTTTTAATGAAACGATTTTGAAAAATGATTGCAAAGCTTAAAGGAATTGTAGACGGTATTAGGGGAAACCAGCTGGTGTTGGATGTGAACGGGGTGGGCTATAGCCTGCTTTGTTCGAATCAAACCTTAGGTCAACTACCCCCCATAGGAAGTTTTGCGAATGTGTCTGTGGAAGTTTTGATTCGCCAAGACAACATCACCCTTTTTGGTTTTTTTACCGAGGAAGAACGGGAAGCCTTCAAACTACTGCTAACAGTTCAGGGTGTGGGCGGCAAAGTCTGTTTAAGCTTACTGTCTAGTATTTCACCGGCAACCCTTCAAACTTGTTTGCTTACTCAAGATCATCTGCCTTTGACCCAGGCCGAAGGTGTTGGGCCAAAACTCGCCATGCGTATTGTCCATGAACTTAAGGGCAAAACTTTACTGACTGGTTCTTTACCTGGCGTGACTGCATCTATTGTGCCTCTGGCGTCCGTCAGTCAAGATGCCCTATCAGCCCTTATGAATTTGGGATACAGACGACAAGATGTGGCGGAAGCCCTGGCAAAAGTTCATGAGGACATGGGAGCTGATCTTTCTTTGGACGCTCTGATCCCCCAAACCCTTAAACGATTGAGCAAAGCCAATGGATAGACTCGTTTCAAAAGAAGTTTTACCTGCAGAAGAAGAAATCGTTGAGCTAAAGCATTCCTTGCGGCCCCTGAAGCTGGAAGATTTTTTAGGGCAAGAGCAACTGAAACAAAACTTAAAGATTTTTATTGAAGCGGCTAAAAAAAGATCTGAACCTCTTGACCATATTCTATTCTATGGCCCGCCCGGCCTGGGTAAAACAACCCTGTCCCAAATTGTTGCCCATGAACTGGGGGCAAGCTTCCGTTCTACATCTGGCCCCGTCATTGCCAAAGCCGGAGATTTAGCCGCTTTGCTGACCAATTTGCAGCCGCATGATGTATTGTTTATTGATGAAATTCACCGTCTGAACCCCGCTGTTGAGGAAATCCTCTACCCAGCTATGGAAGACTTCAAGTTGGACCTTATGATTGGGGAGGGGCCCTCAGCTCGATCCGTTCAAATCGATTTACCCCCTTTCACCCTTATCGGCGCCACAACCCGCTCTGGCTTGATCACACGTCCCCTGCGAGAACGTTTTGGCATTCCCCTGGCTCTTATTTTTTATGCGCCCCATGAACTGGCCCACATTGTGAAACGGGCTGCTTTGCAAATGAAATTAGATATGACCGAAGATGGTACCATGGAAATTGCAAAAAGATCCCGCGGAACGCCTAGAATCGCCCTGCGCCTTTTGCGCCGTGTCCGGGATATTACCTGCCTGTGGGATCAATTTCCTGTCACCGAACAGCTGGTTGACAAAGCCCTTGCACAGTTAGAGGTAGACTCGGAAGGTTTTGACCAAATGGATCGACGGTATCTTACAACAATCATTCAGCACTATAACGGCGGGCCTGTAGGTATTGAAACCATAGCCGCTATTTTATCCGAACAAAAAGATGTGCTGGAAGATGTGATTGAACCCTACCTGATGCAAAAAGGCTTTATGCAACGAACCCCCAGGGGCCGCATGCTGACCAAAACGGCTTATGATTACCTGAATCTTCCTTTCCCCCAAGATCTTGCTACTGTGGAAGAAAATGACTAGTTCCCACACCATCAAAGCCCGTGTTTACTACGAAAATACCGATGCAGGGGGTGTTGTTTACCATTCAGATTATCTGAAGTTCGCGGCCCGAGGTCGCACAGAACTTTTAAGACATTGGGGCGGAACGGAACAAGAGTGGGCCGAAAAGGAAAAAGTTCTTTTTGTCGTCACCCATGCGGACATCAAATTCAAAAGTCCCGCCCGTCTAGATGACCTGTTGACCATAGCAACCTCAATCAAAACCATGACAAAATTTCGCATGACATTTGATCAAAAAATTTATGTGGAAACCCGCCTATGCGTTGCCATCACAATTGAAATAGTTTGTGTTGACTTAGGCACCTATAAACCTATAAAATTCCCTGAATACTTACAAGAAAAGGCAAAAAGGTACATACATGACTGATACAAGTTCTGGAAAAATTTTAGCACAAACGGAAGTTATTGCGGCAAAGGGCACAAGTGCGTGGTCTTTGTTTTGGGAAGCAGATATTTTCGTCCAATTCATTATGCTTCTTTTGGTTATAGCCTCCATTTGGAGCTGGAATCTGATTCTTCAAAAAATATGGCAATTTAAAAGCCTAAAAAGATCTACAAACGCTATTCTGGGTGACCTCTCAAAGATTCATTCTTTGTCTAAATTAAAAGACTTTTTTAATGAGCACCCTCACCACGTTATGCATCATATTTTGTGGGCAGGTCTTTCTGAAATTTCTGAAGTTTCCCATTCAGAAGAATCTAAAAAAAATTCAATTTCTCTGGTGTCTCAAAGCTTAGAAAGCGCTCTTCGCTGGCAAATACATTGTCTGCAACGCAGCACAACCTTTTTGGCAACTGTTGGGTCCACGGCCCCCTTTATAGGTCTTTTAGGAACCGTCTGGGGAATCATGCATAGCTTTCAGTCCATCGCCATGTCTCAAAATACCAACTTGGCCGTAGTAGCCCCTGGCATTGCAGAAGCCTTGGCGGCAACAGCTTTGGGTCTTTTAACAGCTATTCCAGCCGTTGTGGCTTACAACAGAATTAATACGTTTTTGAGCGAATATACTCAGTTGCTCGAGCATTTCGTCGACAAAGTATGCATCCTGTATTCAAAAGAAATCTACTAGGGTTCCCATGCGCGGACGCAATCGTAACACACCTCATAAACAAATCAGCGATATTAACGTAACGCCCTTTGTCGACGTTGTCTTAGTTTTGCTTATTGTTTTTATGGTAACAGCGCCCCTTTTAAACGTGGGTGTTCCGATTGATTTGCCTGACAGCAATGCCCAAGCTTTGCCTGACAAAACTGAACCTATTGTGATTAGTATTGCAGAAAATGGCCTTATTTATATTCAAAAGGCCCAAACCTCCTTGCCTAAACTGGGTGCCAGACTTATGGCCATCACCCAGCGCAACAAAGAAACGGCCCTTTACATTCGGGCTGACCGAAAAATTTCCTATGGTATGGTTATGAAGGTTATTGGGGAGCTTAGTGCCTATGGCTTTAACAAAGTTTCCCTTGTCAGCACCACAGGCCACACGAGTCATGACAAATAAAAATTCCCTTTTATTTTCTATCTTTTTTCATCTTCTGATCATTTTGATTTTATTTGCCCCTTGGTCGATGCCACAAAAAGATTGGGAAATGGCAAAACCCATTCCCGTACGTATTGCCCCCATTGACGAATTGACCCAATCGCCACCCCCTAAGACTGAGGAAAACTTCAATAAATTCAAAGAAATTACAACCCAGGAAACCGCAAAGTCTGCCCCTGTGAAGGAAAAAACACCCCCTAAAAAAACTGAGATTGAAAAGAAAGAAACTAAGGTAGCGCCCGTCAAAAAAGAGCAGAAGAAAGACATTAAAAAGCCCGTGGAAACTGTATCTGCCCCACCCAAACCTCAAGCGGTTAAAAAGCCGGAACCCCAAGCAAAACCTCTGGACAAAAAACATCAAGAAACCTTTGATTCGTTGATGAAATCTTTAGAAAGAAATGTTGAAAGTAAACCTGCGGTCCAAAACTCTGACCCAAAGGCCTTTGAAGCAGAAAACATTTCAGATAAGCTGACCCTGTCAGAGCTTGACGCCCTACGTCAACAAATTCAGCAATGCTGGCATATTCAGCAAAGCGTATGGGAAGATCCGCAGATGGTCGTTGAAGCTACCGTTGATATTGGCCCTGACCGGAAGGTCACAAATATTTCTATCAAACGTCCTAAATTTGGAACTAACCGGGCCGCTTTCCAAGCCGCTGTGGATAGTGTGAAGCAGGCTCTAGCCGCCCCCGAATGTACGCCGTTAGCCTTGCCTGAGGGCAAACATGATCAATGGAAACGGGCCAAATTTGTCTTTAGCCCTAAAGGAGTTATTTGATGTTAAAAAAAGTAATATTAGGATGTTGTTTGATGTTCGGATTCACGGCTCAAGCTGACTTAGACGCAACATTTTCCCAAGGCAAACTAAAACCAACCCCCATTGCTTTGCTGAAATTTCAAGGGGACCAAGATTTAGCTGAAGATTTAAAAGAAGTGACTGAAAATGACCTGAAAAGATCTGGTTTTTTTGAGCCCATCCCATCGGAATCTTTCACAGAGACCAGTTTACCTTTAGCTCAACCCCCCCAATTTGAAAGCTGGAAACTCATTAAAACGCGCCTACTCCTCAATGGCCATGTTGCACTAACAAACGACAATGTTCTGATCATTCAATTCCAGTTGTGGGATGTGTACTCTCAAAAACAAATGGTACGGGGCACCATAAAAGCCAAAAAAAAATATTGGCGACGCTTGGCTCACATCATTTCTGACATTGTGTACAAACGTGTTACGGGAACAGAAGGCTACTTTGATAGCCGCATCGTATATATTGCTGAAACAGGCCCCCAGCTAAAAAGAATGCGGCGCCTGGCGCTCATGGACCAAGACGGCGCCAATCACCAGTATCTGACGGACGAAGATGTTTCTGTGATTACCCCGCGCTTTTCCCCAACTGAACAAAAAGTTGCCTATATGCAGTATGAAAAGAAAAGCAAGCTGGGAAAGATTCGCATTCTAGATTTGGAAACAGGGAAGCATGAATTTATTCAACAGTTGCCCGGGATCACTTATGCCCCTCGGTTTTCTCCCGATGGGACTCAGCTGGCCTTTAGTTATGCGGAACATGGAAAATCTTCCCTGTATTTGCTAGATCTTAAGACAAAAAAAATCTTACGTTTAACCAATGAGCAGGCCATTGATACCTCCCCCAGTTTTTCCCCTGATGGTAAAAAACTTGTCTTCAACTCAGACCGGGGGCATAAAAAACAACTTTATATATTGGATTTGAAAACCCTGAAGACTGAGCGCATCAGCTTCGGTGGCGGTGTTTATGCTACCCCCAATTGGTCCCCCGATGGCAAGTGGGTTGCCTTTACCAAAATACAAAAAGGCACCTTTTACATTGGCATTATGAAACCAGATGGCACCCACGAAAAGTTGATTGCCACAGGTTATTTAGTTGAGGGACCTTCTTGGGCACCCAACAGCCGCACCCTGTGTTTTTACCGACAAGAACGATGGAATGATACGGGAACCCTAGGCGGTAAAGCGAAAATTTACTCGATAGATATCAGCGGCGCCAACCAACAAGAGGTCAAAACACCTATGGATGCTACCGACCCTTCTTGGAGCCCCCCACTTCCTTTTGAACATCTCCCTCAGGTAGAAAACACTGACTTTGAGGATGAGGTTTTGTAAAAACCCGTCTTCGCGAGCCCCGCAGGGGCGTGGTGATCCGGCTTCCTTTAATGTTTGCATTCTATCCACAGGGTGCGTTATACTAAAAGAAAAAACAAACAGGGAGCGTTTGTGACAGTGACTAAAAGGACATTAAAATCCCATTTTCTTAAAACCCTTTTCGGGACATTCCTCCTCCTGACCCAAAATTCCATGGCGAATGACCCGGTAGTGGTGTCTCCTGCGCCCACACCTGTGCCCTCAGCATCTGTTAAAGATGTGGTTCCTACCCTGCCTTCTGGGGCTGATATCAAGGCCGGCGACATTCGAATTCATAACGAAACGCCCACCCATATGCTCATCCATCAAACCAGCGACAAAGGCGCCATCCACTGGGAAGATTTTAGTGTGGGTAAAGGCACTCATGTTCAGTTTAAACAACCGGGTCCCAGTTCCACAACCCTGAACAAAGTGGTGGGCCATAAATTATCTGACATTGCAGGAAAAATCACTGCCAACGGTAAGATCATTCTGGTGAATCCTAACGGCATTGTGTTTCAAGATGGTTCTGTTATTGACGTGAATGGGCTCATGGCCACTGTTCAAGATATTGACACTAAAAGCTTTATGGAGGGGAAGTTTGTGTTTAAGCAAAATGCTCTTACTGACGCAGGGATTATCTTGCGCGAGGGCTCCCATATTACCGTAGCTGACCGAGGACTCGCTTGTTTTATTTCCCCCTATTTCCACAACTCAGGGCACGTGGTGGCTAAAACGGGGGAAGTGTTGATCTTGGGGGCCCCTGAGGTTTCTTTAGATTTTTATGGGGACGGCCTCACCAAGTTCCATCTAGAGGGAGGTCTGGAAAAAAGTAAGCTGGAACAAGGAAATACAGGCATCATTGATGTGGGGGACGGTCGTGTGGTGATGCAGGTGCAGACTGCAGAAAAAGTCATCGAATCCACTATTAATGTGGGGGGTAAAATTCAGGCGAATGGTATTACAGAAAAAGGTGGAAAGATTACATTGGAGGGAGACAAGACCAATATCACCGTATCCGCTACTCTGGAAGCTACGGGATCTAAAGGCGGCGATATTCAGGTGCTCAGTCGGGCAGATTTGAAGCTAACAGACACGGTCAATTTAGATGCCTCAGGGACCAAAGGCGGGGGACAAATTCGGGTTGGGGCAACAAATTTCTTTGGCAAAGGCAGCGCCAAAAATGCCAGTAACTTAACAGTCAGCCCCGGGGCCATGATCAAGACCAACACCACGGAATCTGGGGCCGGCGGAAGCGTTGTGTTGTTCTCTGAAGGACACACCCAAGTGGGCCAAACGGGCGCCACCCCCACCACTTTACAGGCCAAAGCTTTGGGCGAAACCGGCACCGGGGGCACCATTGAAGTTTCCGGCAAAACCACCCTGGAATTTGACCAAACAATGCCCTTTGATGTGGCCGCTCCTCAAGGTGGCGGCAATGCCTATATCGACCCAGGAACTTTGATTATTGGCACTGCAGCCGATATTGGGAATTTTGACACCAATACAGGTACTTACATTCGAGCGAGTAACACTATTCTAGATAGCTGGATCAATACTCAGTTGACCAATAGCAATGTTTATATAGCTACTAATAGCACCAGCGAACCCTCAACCCCTGGTCTCAATAATAACATTATTATTTTACCCAGTGCTCATATTAATTGGACAACTAATGCTAGTCTAGCTCTTGTGTCCCAAAGTGCTATCAGTCATTATGGCACCATTACCCACACTTCGGGCAATGGGCATCTAACGTTTCAGTTGCCTTCTGCTGCCAGCATGCTGTTTGCAGCGGGGTCTACCGTCAACTTTGGAGGCACCTGGGCCGGCACACCTGGCGCCTCAAACAACACTACCGCCAACCCTTATGCCCTGATCCGCGTTTTCAGTAACGATGGAGTGCCCCCAAATGTCTCTTCAGGCGCCACCATGAATTATTATTGGTATCAGACACCAGAAACTTTCTCTATTCCCCTTGGAGGAGGTCAACATGCCAGCTCACATATTACCCGCAGCAATTTTGCGTCTTATTTATTAGTTTACAACTCCACGCAGCTTTACAACGCCCTTAACACCCGTGGAAATGTTGATGTCACAGGCTTATTCACCCAATCCGTTGCCCTGGGGGCTGATATTGACTTTGGAAACTCTCTTTCAGCAATTGAAGGGCACTATGGGAATGGGAGAGGACTAGGTGGACCCTATGGAGATGCAAGTGACGCTATTACTAACCCTTGGAAAAGTGCGACGGGAGATGATGCCGTCTACAATGCCAATTTTTCAGGAGACAATTTACAGGGGGGACAATACTCCTTGGTTAACTTTGTCCAAAGCAACGATGACAATAGCGGAAATTCAATAATTAGGGGGACAGGACACAATTTAGGCATCTTTGGAAATATTGGGGGAGCTGTTATCGATAATCTAATAATTGACTCGTCACGAATTCTTGTTTTTAAAAGCCCTAGTCTTGTAGGATTTATCGCGGGACGGACTTATCCCGCCTCTTTCCTTTCTAATATTAATATCGTCCCCACAAGTGGCCCCCACACAGGCATCGACGGAGCAGGAACAACTACTACAACAATGGTTGTAGGGGGGCTTATTGGTACGGGAGATAATTTTACCTACGGAGGCTCAGTTCCTACCGGCGATCAAATTGTTATTAAGAACTCACGGGTTGATCTGGAAATCACTATGTCTGCGAGCCCTTCCTCACCTGTGTACTCAGGCGGTATTTTGGGGGAAACAAATACTATGCCCGTCTTAGTAAAAAATTGTGCTGTTGTTCCAAGTGGCGCCTGGAATATTAATGGTACTTATGCAGGAGGAATAATTGGACAAAGTTCTTCTAACTCGACTATTCAAAATTCTTATAGCGCACAAACTGTTGAGGCAACACACCCCTATGGTCTTGTGGCAAGCATACCCTCTGGAACTCTTACGCCAACAAATGCTTACAGTGCTGGAATGCTTTTTACTCCACCAGGCTCCACTCTTACGCCGCCTAATGGTCTTAACTACCCCGGAGGTTCTAATCCAGATAATACTTATCGTTTATCCCCGCCAGGACGCGGATTATTAATTTCAAACGTTGGAAATTTTGGATTTATAGTAGACTCATCATTCAATCCTAGCAACGCGGGTTCTAAAGACTGGTATATGGGAACTGCTAACGCGGTCATCACCACAAATCCTATTTCTGGTTCTATCGCTACTATAACAACCAACTCTCCCGCCCTATACGCCTTCAACCAGCCAGCCCCCATCACAGCGCCATCTCTACCCGCCTATAATCCCGCACTGGATGCTGGCATTACAGGAACCACTGATCTAGGGCGAACCATGAACATTGTGGTGGAACCGAAAACCCTGGCTTTGGGCGCCACAGTTGTTGGAGCCCGAGTCATCCCTAACCCCATCATTGCCCCCAACATTAATCCAGCCAACGTTCAAACTGTGTCTTCTGCGCCCATCGTTCCAGCTACCCGAACCTGTATGATGCAAGGTGGAGCCCAGGTCTGTCAGACCAATTTTAAACGACAGGGCTTATAGGAAACTCGGGTAAAAGAGTATATCCCCCCGGGCTTACCTCGAGGATCCAGCTTAAACTGTCATCCTGAATTTATTTCAGGATCTGAAATAAGATGCTGAAACGAGTTCAGCATGACAGATATAGTAAAAAACAGCTGGATTGCCACAGAAATTCTTCGAATTTCTTCGCAAGGACGGTAGTATAAAAACTTAGATTTTTGCGGGCTATTCGCGTAAAATTCCTCCGTTCCCGTCATCACGAGGAGACCTAAGGTCGACGTCGTGATCCAGCTTTTAAAAACAGATAGATTCATACAAATCATTCCATTCTGGATTGAAGTTTTCTATAATCTCTATTTTCTTTTGGCGAGATCTATTCTTTAATTGCTTTTCTTTCGCAATAGCCTCAGGCATGCTTTCAAAAAACTCATAATAAACCAGAATCTTGCACCCATATCGCTGCGTAAAACAGCCTTTCGTAAACTCACTGCGATGCTAATACTCGATGGGCCAGACTAGATGTTACGCCAATATAAAGCGTTCCTTTGTATCGGTTGGTCATCATGTAGACAACAGGTTGTTTTCTCATGGAAGATTTTTAGCATAAAAAATTTAACAAAAAAAGCTGGATCACGACGTCGGACTACGTCCTCCTCGTGATGACGGGAATGGGGTGTTTTCACGAAGTAATCGGCCAAAAAGCTAGGTTTTTACCTGTACCACTTAGTCCCGTTCTGACTGATCAGATTCAATTTTTCTTGAACCTCTTTCAGGTTTTCTTCGGCTGAACCCTGTTTAGAAAGGGTTGAGTACACTCCATTCCAAAAGACAGAACTGACTTGGCTATATTTGCTACCCGTTTGAGCTGAGGGTCTGGGTGTTGCCGTTGTCATCACAGGCAACATAATTTTCATAAGAGGATTGATAGCCAAAACCTGGGGATCTTTAAACAAAGTATGCATGGGTGGGAAGTACCCTGATTCAATAGCCCGGCGCTTCAATTCAGGTTCATCTGTCAAAAACAATACCAAATCAATGGCATCGGCTTTTTTCTTTGAATATTTAGAGACTGCTAAATTCCAGCCCCCAATCGTACCCGAAGATTTCCCATCTTTGCCACCCTTAGGCAGCAAAGTGATGCCTACTTTTCCAGAAACAGCACTATCTGATGAGTTAAGGGGATGCCAGGCATAAGGCCAATTTCTCATGAAAATCGCTTGCCCCAATTGAAAGACCCCACGGCAATCTTCTTGTTCATAATTCAAAACACCCTGGGGAGAAATAGTGCCCACCCACGCCGCAATCTGATCCAAAATTTTAATAGCGTCAGGATTGTTGACGGAAACATGGCCATTCTTTTCAACAATAGTCCCGCCATTTTTAAAAGAACTAATCCATTCAATAGCGTTGCACGTTAGCCCTTCATAGGCCTTTCCTTGGAAAACATATCCCCATAGCTTATCGTCACCAGCTTTTTTCTCACCTTCTATAATCTTCTTTGACATCTGTTCAATATCATCCCAAGTTTGGGGAACCGGCAAATGATATTTCTCGAGCAAATCTTTTCGGTAATAAAGAATACCCACATTAGCAAACCAGGGCAAAGCCACCAATTTACCTTCAACCTTGTTGTTATTGAGTAAAGATGGGATATATTTTGCCCGACGTTCTGCCGTTAAATAGGGGGACAAATCTTCCAAGTGATTGACCAAAACACCCGGCCACACCACATCCACTTGATAGATATCAATGTCGGAAGAACCCGCCGCTAAATGTTGTTGGAAAAGGGTTAGCCGTTCGTTAGATCCATTGGGGGCAGGAAGGACTTTTACTTTTTTGCCGGTTTTGGCTTGCCACAGTTCAACCCCTTTTTTGCAGGCTTCATGTTCTTGGGCAACCATGCCACAGGTAATGACAATTGCATCATCTTGGGCAGAAGATTCTTCCTTTTTGCCACACCCAGAAAGCAGCAAAACTACTCCTAAACCCAGCGCTAAAAACTTACTTAAACCTGTTAAAAATGAATTATTCATCAGTATCCCTTTTAATATCTTTTTCAGCGTTTTAACCGCTTCAGCACCAGCTGATTTTACCAGAAGATATAAAGGATTTTCAACTCTTATGCAATCCTTAGTTGATAATATTGCTCAGCTCTTCTACTGTAAAAATAGCGGCAGGGCACAATGTATAAAAAAATTCTATTCGGTTTTATTTTTGTTTTATGTCTTCAGATTTCCCTTGGAGAATGCCCTAGCTATATTCAATCCATTCCAAATAAGTGGACGGTCACCGCCGAGTCTTGGAATCAGGTTGATAATCCACCTGAAGAACAAATTTCTAACAGCGTTGATCTTATGTATGCAACTCTGTTTCAAGATCCTGATAGATTTCGAGAAATTTCTTTTTTTGGGCCAACCGCAGAATTAGCTTGGAAAATAACTCAAGCAAAAGCAGTTTTTCTAAGGCGACTCTATTTAGCTCTGGGCCTGGGTAATTTGCAATACACAGACCAAGACAACAACATTAATACCTGTTCCTGGCCTTTCCCTGTCGCAACTGCCTTAACCCAAGGACAACGGATCATGATTATTTTGAAAGGGGTTCCTATGACGGAATTCCTTGAATTTTTGTCTAGCGGAAATCAAGGACTTTATGAGAAACGCTCTTTCTCTTCCCATGGAGTTATCTTTTCTAATGGTCAATTTCAAGAGATAAAAATCAAATCTTCCTTCCGGGGTTTTTCTAGTAGAGAGGGCAATCTGTCTTTAAACTTTGCTCTGGGCTGGGTTGGCAGCCCCCTTCCCAATGGGAATTATGTTTATGTGGATGGAGGAGAGTTCTGTGCCCAGACAAAATCACCGCTCCCGAAACGACAGCTAGGGCATCTTTTAATTTTTTGGAAGCAATTCCCCGATCAAAACACAGATGTTCTGTTGATAGGATTAGAAGGCTGCGCACCAGGATGTTCTAACATTTTTGGATGCAGCCACAATTTCCTATCTGGTTTTGCAAAACAGAAAAAAAGACGCTCTTCAACGGGCGGCGTTAAATGGAGTCAACTAAGTCTAGGCGTGCCACCTCCCGCTGAATATGGAGGCAAACGCCTTATCATAGACAGAGAATTCTTTGAATATTTAAAGCAACGAATTCCGGCCATCCTATCATCCTCAGAAAAAGACCAGGAACGGCTTTTCAGACTTTTCCTGGCACGAGATAGCTCGAGCTGCAGCCCCCTGCTGAAAACCTATAATCAGTGGGTGGGATGAAAATTTCTTAAACTTTTTTGCAAAATCAGCTATGATCCCCCCATCATGACCATGGTACAGAAAATCTTGACCTGGGCAATCTTCTTTAGTTTGCCAATAGTCGCCACTTTTAAAGGAAAGGGGATGGTTATTTTATTGGCTCTTTTTTTACCAGTAGTTGCGGAAAACTTCACCTTTTTACAGGCACAACAACTAAAACAGTTTTTGACAAGAAATCGGCAAAATCCTTTTTTGATAGCCGTCACTGGTTTCTTAAGCTGGGGAGTTATTTCCTTGATTTGGAATGAGGGCGCTTGGACCGATTTTGGCCATTATGCTCGACTGATAGGGGTATTGTCTCTGGGTGGGGCTTGTCTGTGGGCGTCTCGCCAAGCAACTTCTGAAACCAAACTTTTTATCAGCAAAATTTTTCTGTGGGGATTTTTATTCTATACCCTCTTTTATTTTGTAGAAATTTATGGGGGAAATTGGGTTTCAAAGCACTGCTTTAATGAACGCAATTTCTATGCAGAGAGGTACCTAAAAGGCACCGTTATCTTGATCTTTCTGTTCTGGCCTGCCTTTTTTGCCCTAAAGAAATTCTTGAAACCTTGTCATTTCAAATGGGGCGCAGGATTTCTGGCCCTTATCCTTATTTTTATTCTTAAAAAGTCTCGGCCTGATGCTGCTCTGCTTGCTTTTCTGGCCAGTGGATTAGTTTTTCTGCTGAGCTATCGCCTAAAGATAATCAGCACCCTTTTAGCAGGATTCAGCATTCTACTGCTGTGGGTTACGCCTTTTCTTTTTTGGAAAATTCTAACCCCTGAATCGCTTTTTAATCATCTATATCTTTTAAAGCAAAGCTATCAACATCGATTGCAAATGTGGCATGGGTTTGGAAAATTTATTACAGAACATCCCCTCATAGGGCATGGATTCAATGCCACACACAAAATTCAGGACAGATTATCTCTTTGTATTGCTTACAAACCTGGGCCTGTGACAACTGGTCATGGGGAAATTCTTAATGTCACACCCTATGATTGGGGAAACTGGGTCTGCCATAATTCCCCCGTTTTTGGAACCCACCCCCACAATGGTTTCATTCAAATATGGTTTGAGTTTGGTCTTATTGGGGTTTTATGCTTATCTTTTTTCATATGGTTTGTCATGAAATCTTGGGCAACTCTGGAAGATAATTTCTTAAGATCCCTTGGCAATGCTGTCTTTGCAAGCTATATGGTTATTTGGACCGTCAGCTTTGGCATTTGGCAGGGGTGGATGGTTAGTTTATTATTTTTGACGATTTGTCTGATCATCTGTATAAAGAAGTTAGTACCGAGAAATAATTGCAAATGAATACATTAGATTTTGAAAACCAAATTAATGCTTTAGAAGCAAAGATGGAAGAACTCAGCCACGCATCGAAAGACAGCGGGGTAGATGTTATTGAGGAAATTGCGGCTTTACAAAAGAAAGTCGATAAACTTTTGCGGGAAACCTATAAAAACTTGACCCCCTGGGACAAGGTACAGGTAGCCCGCCATCCGGAACGCCCCCACTGCCTAGATTATATCAGAGGCATGATTGATGACTTTACTGAGCTTGCGGGTGATCGCAACTTTGCAGAAGACGCCGCCATCGTTGCCGGCATGGGCAGACTCAACGGTCAAACCATTATGATTATTGGACATGAAAAGGGCCATGACATGGAATCCCGCATGAAGCATAATTTTGGGATGCCAAAACCTGAGGGTTATCGCAAGGTACAACGCCTGATGAAATTAGCGGACCACTATCAAATTCCCATTGTAACCTTGATTGATACGGCAGGTGCTTACCCCGGCATTGATGCTGAAGAACGCGGCCAAGCAGAAGCCATTGCCCGATCTATTGACGTGGGTCTTTCCGTCAGTGTGCCTTTTGTGGCTGCGGTGATTGGAGAAGGCGGTTCTGGTGGTGCCATTGCCCTGGGTACGGCCAACCGAGTCCTTATGATGGAACACGCCATTTACTCCGTGATCACGCCTGAGGGATGTGCTTCAATTCTGTGGCATAGCGCTGACAAAAAGAAGGAAGCAGCTGCTACCCAAAAACTAACGGCAGAAGATTTGCTGAAGCTAAAAGTCATTGACGAAATTGTGGAAGAGCCTTTAGGTGGCGCCCACCGTCATCACGAAGAATCCATTAAGAATTTATCAAAAGCCCTTCAACGTAATCTGAAGGACCTGATGAATTTGACACCTCGCCAACTTGGCGCCCAACGTCGCCAAAAGTTCTTGGAAATGGGCCGGAATATTTAGGAATGCATCCACGGGTCAAAGCCCGAGGAGGGCAATAGTTCCTAAAGAAGTCTATTGATCCCAGGGGGGTTTATTATTATGATGGCAGAGCTCTGTAAGAGAACAGAACACAGTATTAACGTATGCCTTTTTTGGAAAAGGTATTTTATGAGGCACAACGGTTGAATAAAGGACTAAAATCTCAACTAACGAAAACGCGGGTTCAGTACGCTTGGCTATTCATTGCCCCCACCTTGGTTACCCTGTTGCTGGTTGCTGGATGGCCGTTGGTCAGAACCATTTGGTTTTCCATGACGGATGCCTCCTTAAACAGTATGGAAATCTATCGCTTTGTGGGATTTGAAAATTTCTCCATGCTGATCCAAGATTCTGGCTGGTGGCGGGCTGTCCGCAATACTCTTACCTTTGCAACTATTTCTGTCGCTTTAGAATTGACCCTGGGATTAGGCATTGCCTTGATTCTAAACGCCCATTTCAAAGGCCGCGCCTGGGTCAGAACAGCCATGTTGATCCCCTGGGCTATTCCCACAATCGTTTCCGCTAAAATGTGGCGCTGGATGTTCAATGACGTTTATGGGGTCGTTAACCACATCCTTGTAAAGGTTGGGATTCTTGCCAAGCCTGTGGCCTGGATGGCCGACCCAGACCTGGCCATGGCCACCATCATTCTAGTTGACGTTTGGAAAACCACCCCTTTCATGGCCTTACTGCTGTTAGCAGGTCTTCAGATGCTGCCCCAGGAATGTTTTGAGGCAGCCCGTATTGACGGCATCCATCCCCTGCGGGTTTTCTGGCGTGTCACCTTGCCTCTATTAAAACCCGCCATCATTGTAGCCATGGTTTTTAGAACCATCGATGCTTTACGTGTTTTTGACCTGATCTACATTCTAACTAGCGGCAGTCGAGATACCATGTCTATGTCCGTTTATGCCCGCCAACAGCTGTTTGATTTCCAGAACGTGGGACTGGGTTCAGCCGCTGCAACCTTCTTGTTTTTAATTATGGCGATTATCAGCATTGCCTTCCTGACAGCTGGGCGCATGAAATCTGATATGAAAGAGGACCGCTAATATGCGCTCAAAAACTCAAAAATACATTCTATATATCAGCTCATTTTTTATTATATTGCTCTCTATTTTTCCTTTTTATTGGGCACTGGTGTCTTCCTTTAAAACAGGACCCGATCTTTTTAGGGTTGATTTTTGGCCCCCTAATTTTGCCTGGTCAAACTATGTAGAGATTTTTAAAGAGCAGCCTTTTGGCACCAACATTTTAAACTCAATTTTTGTGGCGATCACCACCGTTTCTATTTGCTTGCTTTTGGCTATTAGTGCTTCTTATGCGCTGGGTCGCGTACGTTTCAGAGGGCGCTCCCTCCTGTTGCTTTCCGTCTTGTGTGTTTCCATGTTTCCCCAAGTCGCCGTTCTTTCGGGCATGTTTGAATTGATTCGCACTTTGGGTCTATATAATAACCTTTTGGGCCTGGTCCTCTCTTATATGATTTTTTCCCTGCCCTTTACCGTATGGATTCTGACAACTTTTATGAAGCAGCTGCCTAAGGAAATTGAGGAAGCTGCTATTTTAGACGGTGCAGGCCCTGTAACCATTTGCTTCAAGATTTTCTTACCCCTTTTATGGCCTGCTTTGGTCACAACAGGCCTACTGACCTTTATTGCAGCCTGGAATGAATTTTTGTTTGCCCTTACCTTCACAGTCGAAAGCCAGGCAAGAACTGTACCTGTTGCGATTGCCTTGATGACAGGGGCGTCTGAGTACGAATTACCCTGGGGAAAAATTATGGCTGCTTCTGTCATTGTCACACTCCCCCTTATTGTGTTAGTTCTTATATTTCAACGACGGATCGTCTCTGGCTTAACAGCCGGGGCCATCAAAGGATAGCAGGATTTAAAGATGACTAAAGTTGTTTTAAAAAACGTTCATAAATCTTTCGGAAAAGTTGATGTGCTGCATCACATCAACCTGGAAATTGAAAGCAATCATTTCACTGTGTTTGTGGGGCCATCCGGTTGCGGAAAATCAACCTTGTTGCGCCTTATTGCCGGTCTTGAAGATGTAACCGATGGATCCATCCACATCGCTGACTTAGATGTAACCTATATGGAACCTGCTAAGCGTGGCGTTGCTATGGTTTTCCAGTCCTATGCCTTGTATCCACACATGACTGTTTATGAAAATATGTCTTTTGCCCTGCGCCGCAGTAAATATCCTAAAGCTGAAATTCACAGCCGGGTCGTAGCTGCCGCAGAAACCTTAAAAGTAACACATCTCCTTGACCGTAAGCCCAAACAGCTTTCCGGGGGCCAACGGCAACGAGTGGCCATTGGTCGGGCCATTATTCGCGACCCCAAAGTCTTTTTGTTTGATGAGCCTCTCTCAAATCTAGACGCTACTTTGCGGGTACAAATGCGCATGCATATTGCCACATTGAAAGAAAAACTGCACACCACCATGATTTACGTGACCCATGATCAGGTTGAAGCCATGACCTTGGCTGATAAAATCGTTGTGATGAATGCAGGGCGCATTGAGCAAATAGGATCTCCTCTGCAATTATATCACCATCCCATCAATAAGTTCGTGGCGGGCTTTATTGGATCCCCCAAGATGAATTTCTTGAATGTCGCAATTGAAGCTCTGAAAGATGATGTAGTAACCCTCCGGTTGCCTCACGACCAAACCATGCAACTTCCCGTGGCTTTACCTGTTCAAATCAGAGATTTAGGCCCCGGCAGCACTGCTGAACTGGGTATTCGCCCCGAACATCTATTTTTAACATCCTCAAAAGACGCTCTTTTTGAAGGGCACATTCATATGATTGAACACTTGGGTGGCGAAATTTATCTTTATGTAGAAATTGACAAAGGGCAAACCTTACTGGTCAGAACTTCTGGAGACCAAAAGCTTAAAGTGGGCGAAAAAGTTCACGTGGATGTAAAGCCGAAAGATTGTCATCTGTTTCACGCAGATACAGGGCTATCTTTTGAACGCCCCTCTCAAGACAGTTAGCAATAGGTATATACCAATCATGATAAAATTTTCTTTATTTTTTTTAGCCCTCTTATCCTTAACAGCTTGTTCCCCCACCTTAAACACCCGGGGCAATTTTATTGATTTAGAAAACCTAAAGAAAATAAAAGTTGGAGAAACATCTCGAGGAGAGGTTCATGAAATACTGGGTCCGCCCTCAAGCCAGGAACTTTTCACTGGTAAAGGCTGGTATTATATTGGAGAACAAAACACCACCCGATCTTTCTTGGCCCCCAAACTGCTTGAACGCCACATCGTGTTCATTGAATTTGATAAAGCCAACATGGTGACCTCCATTAAGCAACTTGATCAACAAGGATATGATGTTTCTGTAAGTTCAGATAAAACCCCTACCTACGGAAAAGATCCCTCAGCTCTCTCTGAAATTTTTGGGAATATGGGACGTTATAACGACTCGAAGAAAAAACAATCTCAATAATGATAAGTTGTTCAAAATCTTGTTTTTCTGACCGAAAAGTCACAGCCTTTTCTTTGTTAGGTCTTGTTGGATTTGTTATTTCCCTGATGCTCTTCAATTCAGATCCCATAATGAGTGCTGACTCAGATGGGTATATTGGATTTGGCATTCAACGCCCCTTAGGATACCCCTGGTTTTTACGGGGTCTACAAACTTTGTTTCGCTCCTTTGCTTTGCTCCCCTATATTCAGCTGGCCGTTTACTGGACAGCGCTTACCTATTTAACGTTAGGATGCTTTAAAATAACGGAAAAACCCCTCTATATTGCCATGTTCTTTGTTGGCTTTGCGCTAAATTACCCTTTCATCAAAATGGCATTTTTCATTTTGCCAGAGTCTTTTTCAGCAGCCTTTTTGATGTTGATATTGGGGACACTGTTACGATTTTTCGATACCCAGAAACTCAAATATTTATTATGGGTAAGTTTCTGCATTGGTCTTGGTATTTTATGCAAACCTGTTTTTAAATTTATGCTTGTGGTTCCGATCCTCCTGTGGGCCCTGTTTTTCAGAAAGACTTTCTCTTTAATAAACCTTGGAAAAATTTATATGCCTGTTTTAGTCCTTTTCTTGCTAGGCAGCACCGGTCAATATATTAAAAACGACGTCTTCAATACAGAAGATTTTTTGGGTCATAATTTGCTTGGCAAAGCGGGCATTATTGCCAAAGAAGATACTCCATCAACCCTGCCCCAGTTCATGGAACCCTTTATTAAAGAATCCCTGAAGGTACAATCTGTCTTACAAAAGGCATCACAAATTTCATTAGCTGTAGAATTTTCTCTGGCCTGCCGTTTTTATGATGAAATGCGCTATGCTGTTTTAGGAAAAATCACTCAAGAGAATCACTTAAAGTTAACTGACCATGATCATAAAACCATTGCTCTTGAAATTATCAAAAACAATCCTTTAGGTTACGCAAAAGATGTACTGATGAGCTACATAGGAGCTTGGACCTTTCTAGAACTGCGCACAACAGCTCAAAATAGGAATATTTACGAATTCTTAGACTCTCATAAAAATCAAATTGAACCTAGTGTTTTAGATTACTTCCAAGGATTCCGTCACTTTAAAAGATACTATGGCAACACTATGGCTTATTTCATGCGCCTTGCCTTTGGTCTTGCTTTTTTAAGCAGCCTTTATTTTATTGGTCTTGGCTTTTATCGAGGATTCAAACAACTGTCTCTTTCCACCGCGGAACTCACTGGTTTTACAAGTGCTTGCATGATTCATGCCGGCTTTTTAGTCATCTGCTTGGTTCAAGCGGCTTTCCCGCGCTACACCCTCTTATTTTGGCCTTGTATCGTTTTCCTTCTTGTTTTAGGATTCAGAGAGTTAGTATTAAAGATATATCCACATTATGAAAAAGCCTGAAGTTGCTGTTTTGATCCCCTGTTATAATGAAGCCATTACCATTGCTAATGTGGTAAAGGACTTTCAGAAGCATCTTCCACATGCCAAAATTTACGTCTTTGACAACAATTCCACAGATGAAACCATGTCTTTGGCTCAAAAAGCAGGGGCCATTGTTTTTAGGGAATCCTACCAAGGAAAAGGCAATGTAGTCCGTCGCATGTTCCGCGAGGTCCAAGCTGACATTTATCTGATGGTAGATGGGGACGAAACCTATGATGCCGCAATTGCCCCCCAAATGATTCAAGATGTAGAAAATCATGCCTATGATATGATTGTGGGAATCCGGGCAGCCGACGACAAAGAGGCCTATCCTTCCGGCCACGCCCTGGGTAATAAGCTGTTCAATTGGGCGCTAAAAATCATTTTCAGAAGCCATTTTACAGATATTTTTTCCGGCTATCGGGCCTTTTCGAAAAGATTCGTTAAGTCTTTCCCCGCCCTATCTTCTGGGTTTGATATTGAAACTGAGCTTTCTATCCATGCCCTTGAAATGAAATGCCCTGTGAAAGAAGTATCCACAATCTACCGCAAACGGCCCGAGGGTTCTTACAGCAAACTCAACACTTGGACCGACGGTTTCAAAATTCTGTGGCGCATGGTTATTCTGTATAAAGAAATGCGGCCCTTTATGTTTTTCGCCCAAATTGGTCTGGCCATTTTTGCCATGGCTTTATTCTTAGGATATCCAATCGTGAAGAACTATATTGCAACCGGCCTAGTGCCCAGGTTTCCTACAGCTATTTTATCCGCAAGCCTTGTCATTATTTCATTTTTAAGTTTCACTTGTGGTCTTATTTTAGAAAGCCTTCATCAGGCACGACGTGAATTCAAAAGGTTGTTTTATCTCAATGCATAACCTGTTCAAAAAATTCTTTTTTCTTTTCGTTTTACTGCCGCTACTATCCTTTGCCTATGCAGATAAATACGCCAAAACCTTAGTCACGAAAAGCGGTGACACTTTTCAAATGATACCCCTTCAAAATACAAAGGAAGATCTAGATGGCTATATTGAAATTCTAACAGACCCTGACACTACCAGCACCATGCGTGATTTAAAGCCCTGGCCCATCTCCATGATTAAAAGCACCTTTGATTACTATGTAGCTTCTTGGGGAACCTTTGAGGATTTGAAAAAAATCGGCATCCAGCCCGACGTCATGGGACTTGCGTTTGTCGTCCATAAGAATGGTAAAGTTATTGCCTCAGGGGGTATTCAACGCTCTACAAGGGGGGAAGATCCCCCCGAGATTTACTTCGCCATTTTGCCCCCCTATCGAGCTAAAGGGCTAGGCACAGCCTTTGCAAAAGCCATTATGAAATTCTTTGAACAACAATTTGGCAAGCGGGTGATGGAAGCCATCGTTCGCCCCACTAATACGCCGTCAAAAAAGCTGCTTGCTAAACTTGGTTTTAAGCCCATGCTAGATTCCCACAGCAAGCCTATTATTAAAAATTTCCCCAACTGGAACAACACGGAATATGCCGTTTATCGGTGTACACCCTAACGACTACTCCACAGTAACGGATTTAGCTAGGTTCCTAGGCTGATCCACATCCGTTCCCATAAAGACGGCCGTGTAGTAGGCCAAAAGTTGCATAGGCAAGCTATACAGAATTGGCTGAACGAAGGGATGTAATTCTGTTAAAGCTAAGGAAAAGGAAGTTTTATCTTTGAATTGCTCAATCACTTCTTTGTCCCCAAACAAAATAATCTTCCCCTGGCGCGCAATGACTTCTTCCAGGTTAGAAACATTCTTGGCGAGCAACCGATCTTTCGGAATCAAAACAATGACCGGAGTTTGTTCATCAATTAAGGCAATGGGGCCATGTTTTAATTCGCCCGTGGCAAATCCTTCCGCATGAATATAGGAAATTTCCTTTAGCTTCAAAGCCCCTTCCAGAGCAATTGGAAACTGAGATCCTCGGCCTAAATAAATTAAGGTCTGAGAATTTTGTAGAAAGTGGGCAATCTTTTGAATGACATCTTGATGATTCAAAAATTCCGTCATATGGCGGGGCAACTGCATAAGCCCTTCTAGGCACTCTTTTTCCGCTGTCTTAGAAAGGATTCCCCGCAAGCGGCCAGCCATCAAGGCAAAACAAGCTAACACCGTTAATTGGGCTGTGAAGGCTTTGGTCGAGGCTACGCCAATTTCTGGACCCGCGTGAGTTTCTGCCAAGAAATCAACTTCTCGTGCAATTGAACTTTCCGGCACATTGATCACCCCAATGGTTTTGTGCCCTTGTTCTTTGACATGCCTCAAACAAGCCAATGTGTCTGCCGTTTCCCCTGACTGGGAAATAAAAATAGCTACACTGTTTTCAGGCAGCGGCGTATGGCGATATCTGAACTCTGAGGCAATATCAACCTGCACTGGAATGTGGGCATATTCCTCAATCCAATATTTAGCCACCATCCCCGCATAATAGGCCGTGCCGCACGCCACAATATAAATCGTGGATATTTTTTTGAAGTCCAAGGCAATGTCTAAATGAATTTCCTGGGCTGAAGGATTGACATAGGCTTGCAAAATATCCCCAATCACACCAGGCTGTTCAAAAATTTCTTTCAACATAAAATGGCGATATTCACCCTTACCAATCATAGCGCCAGATAGGGCTGTTTGCTTAATAGGCCTAGAAACCGGATTATTCTCATGGTCAAAAATTTGATAATTTTTTTGATGAATAACGGCCCAATCTCCTTCCTCTAAATAGGTAATTTGGGATGTAAACGGGGCCAAAGCCAATGCATCAGAGCCAATGAACATTTCGTCTGCACCGTGACCAATAGCCAAGGGACTTCCCCGACGAGCACAAATCAGAAAATCCGGGTGCCCTGAAAAAATAATGCCAATGGCAAAAGCCCCTTCTAATTTAGCCAATGTTTTTGCTGCAGCTTTTTGCGGGAATAAACCTTCCTTCAAAAAATCCGTCAACAGGTGAACAATCACTTCCGTATCTGTATCGCTTTGAAATTTGTATCCCTTGCCTTGTAAATCTTTTTTCAGTTCAAGATAATTTTCAATAATGCCATTATGAACAACAGCCACTTTATCGTTGCCATGGGGATGCGCATTGGCCTCATTCGGCACACCGTGGGTTGCCCAACGGGTGTGTCCTATACCAACGGTGCCTTCCACTGGACTCGCCTTAAGAGCAGCCTCAAGTTGCACAATCTTACCCACAGCCCGACAACGCTCAACGTGCCCATCCATTAACACCGCCACACCGGCTGAATCGTACCCTCGATACTCCAGCCGTTTTAAACCGTCGATAATAGCGGGAACAACGTTCTTGCCGCTTACAACCCCAATAATGCCACACATGGAAATTCCTTACTTTTTACGTTTGTCTCTAAACTTGCTTGCCCCTTGAGGAATGTTCTGTTGAGGCGCACGGGCAATCACTAAACTGTCTTTTGAAACATTTTCTGTCACAACGGAGCCAGCCCCCAAAATAGCATTATCTTCCACAACAAGGGGCGCCACCAGGGACGTATTAGAGCCCACAAAAACATTCTTGCCCAAGCGGGTTTCATGCTTGGAAAACCCATCATAATTGCAGGTAATAGTACCTGCCCCAATATTGGTGTTTTCCCCGATAGTAGCGTCACCGATATAACTAAGGTGACTCACCTTCGCCCCCTTATCCAGAGTTGATTTTTTAATCTCAACAAAGTTTCCGATTTTGGCTTTTTCGCCCACTTTTGTGCCGGGGCGCAAGCGCGCAAAAGGCCCTATCACGGCATTTTCTTGAATATGAGATCCCTCAATAACTGTAAAACTTTTCAGGGTTACCCCTTTTTCAATTACAGTGCCAGGCCCCACAGTAACAAAAGGTTCAATCACGACATCGGGACCAATTTTTGTATCAAAACTAAAATAAACTGTTGAGGGATCAACCAACGTAACCCCCAGCTTCATAAACTCTTCCCGCTTCCTGTCTTGAAAAACATGTTCAACCTCTGAAAGATCTTGGCGTGTATTTACCCCGCGCAATTCATCATAATGACGAATAATCACTTTGGATTGGTACCCGGCCTGATTCCCTAGTTCAATCAAATCCGTTAGATAGAATTCTTTGTTAGCATTGTGATTAGACACCTTCTTAAGCAAGGGTAAGCACACTTCATGACGAATCAGCATAACCCCTGAGTTGCACAAAGTATGACTTCGTTCCTCTAAGGTCGCATCTTTTGCTTCCACAATACGGTTAATGCGGCCTGTTTCATCGGCAAAAATGCGTCCATAGGATTTAGGATCTGTGCGATGCATGCCCAAGACAACCAAATGGTTGTGTTCTAGGGCTTCCAGCATCAGCCATAACGTTTCCGCTTCAATCAGGGGTGTATCCCCATAAAGCACCAAAATGGGGTCCTGATTTTCTTTAATATAAGATTCCGCTGATAAGACCGCATGGGCCGTTCCCAAGGGTGTTTCTTGAATGGCATGATCGATGGCATTTCCCAAAGTCGCTCGCACATCACCCATATTGGGCGCCGTCACTACACACACCTGCCCACACCCCATCGTTTTAAGGGTTGCCAGAATATGATACAGCATAGGTTGCCCCCCCACAGGGTGCAGAACCTTTGGCGTGTCAGACTTCATGCGGCTGCCTTGACCTGCCGCTAAAATAATTGGAAAAAATGGTTGCTTACTCATACTTTAAAAGTATGCAAAAAACACAGAAAATGCCAGAAGAATTATGCTCAAGAATTGTTACAGTATATTGCTGGGGGCAGAAAGTTATGGCTTTGCAAAAAATTTCCTTTACCAAACGCCTAACTCCCCATAGAATGGCTAAAGATTTTTAACCTAAATAGAAGGAGGGCGCAATGACAGCCCCATTAATGCCGAAAGCCACGGCTGTTTGGCTATTAGAGAATACAACGTTAACGTTCAATCAGATTTCTGAGTTCTGTGAAATTCACATTCTAGAAATAGAATCTTTAGCGGATGGAGAAGGCTCAATCCTGGGGTTTGACCCAGTAAGCAATGGCCAGTTGACCTTGGAAGAAATTGAACTTTGTATGACAGATTCAAGTCGCAAATTGGCTTTAAAGGGGCATTTGACCCAAAAAGAACGGCGCACATCGGGCCCCAAGTATACCCCCCTGAACAAGCGACATGACAAGCCTGATGCGGTTTCATGGGTGATTCGTAACCATCCTGACCTGACGGACAACCAAATCATCAAGCTTGTGGGCACGACAAAATCAACCATTGAAAAAATTCGTGGTCGAGGACATTGGAATATTCAAAACATTCGCCCGCGCAGCCCCGTTGATTTAGGTATTTGCACCCAGCGTGATTTGGACGATCTTTTGAGCAGAAATAAAGCAAAACAAGAACACTTGGCCGAAAAGTCTGAGAAAAAATCCAAGCCAAAGGTTGTTAAAAAGGCCCCAGTGAAAAAGGCAGAACCTAAGAAAATTGCCCCTAAAAAAGCACCCGCTAAAGCGGCTGTTAAAAAAGTTGCACCGAAGAAGCTAGCTGCCAAGAAACCACCTGTGAAAAAGGCTGCCCCTAAAAAAGCTGTTGCAAAAAAGGCAACTGTTAAGAAGCCGGCAGCGAAGAAAGCAACACCTAAGGCAAAAGCAAAGTAAGAGACAACTAGGCTCTTCCGTCATCCTTGAGCCCCCCCGTGCGGGAGGGGCGAAAGATCCAGTTTTCTTATTCTTGCCCCCCCGTTACTACTCACACCAGGATGGATTCTTCTCCGACCGTCGCCCCCCTCAATAATGACGGGGGTTTATAAAAATTTACAAACCCCCTTGACTGCCCCACTGCCCTTTGATACAAATCCTTCAAATAATTCAGTAATAAAAAAAAATAAAGGGGACTAGCATGAAAATTAAATTTCTTTCCACCACTCTTTTAGCGCTTACCTTAAGCACCAATGCCTATTCGGCAGCACAAGCTGATGAGGAAGCTCGAACACCTTCTCCCGCCCTATCACAGGGAAGTGGGACCTATGAGCTTTTAGAGTGGTTCAGTCCTCATCCTGAAGTGGCCTTAGAGAACACCTCTATTTTTATTAGAAAAGAAGATGGTATCCCCTATTGGAACAGTGAAGGAGAATTTGTGATCCCCGACACATGGCTTAGTGCTCAACTTATGATCCAAGATATGACGATTCCACCAAAGGGAACTGTAGGCTCTATTATTATAGAGGAAAATACAGAACTTTCCGGCCTATACGGTTTGATCTTCAAGGCTGACACCATTGATCAAAATGGAATTATTGAAATTGGGGGAAATTTACAGCTTAAAAACCATATGGAAACTGCTATTTCTGGTGGATTCACACTTACGCCACCTGAAGAGCTCGCAATGCTCCTCAAAGCAGCTGACAAGGCTGATGATGATGTGGAAGAAGATAAAACTATTGTTTTCGAAACTGTAGCCCCTGTGGATCCAAAGTTGTTGCAGACAGCGCCAGATGATCTTATTTTTTCTCTTGAGGGTTGCACTATTAATACCCCAATAGCAGAGAAATCAGAAGATGCGTCAGAGGAAAAAGCAGAGGATACTTCGGAAGAAGAGACGGCACTACAATAAGCACATCTCTGTAGTTCCGTCCCTTGGGCGAAACTCTCTAGTGCTAAGTTTGGCGCCCTTGCGAAGATAAAAGCAAATAAATGGTGGTACCATATATTTATATGAAGGTTTTATACACTTAGGCATGGTATCCATGGGCTTGTGGATTTCGTGGGTTGATTTGAAACGCCGACAGGTTCCGAATGGACTTTTGATTTCCTTGGGCATTTTAATTCTAGTGGGCACTGTAACAAATACCTTTTTAGTTCCCCATTTTATAGCTGCTGGCCTTACTTTTGCCCTTCTTTACGCCGTCGTAGTGTTTTTTCTGTACAGAAAACAATCTCTGATTCTAGGGGGCGGAGACTTGAAACTGATGCCCCTTTTGGCCTTTGCTTTGGGGCTGCACAACCTGCCCGTGTTCTTTGTGCTAAGTGGGATTATGGGGTTGTTGGGGGTGTGGACGAAAACCAGTACCTCGGCGGTCTTCCCTGGGCTTGCCCCGGGGAGCCATTCCGTTGTTTTAGTCCCGCGGGTAAAGCCCGAGGGATTTAGTAAAAATGTGCAAACACCCTTTGCCCCATTTCTATTCGCTGCTTTCTTTCTAACCCAACTTTTAGATCGACTCTATGCATCGTAAAAATCCTTATTTTCTGCTTCAGGAATCGCCTCTGCAAGATGAGGGTGACACACTGATTAGCAAAAAATTTCTGTCTCAAGATCAGTTGATTATTGCGCGCATTGAATCCCAGAATAGCCGAAGACCCCTAAAACAAGTGTTGCTAGATTTGGGCTTTTTGGAAGAAACGCACCTTAAAGACTTTTTTCATCAGACCCACAAAATTGAAACAGTTGATCTAAAAAACTTTGTGATTGAACACAACCTGATCAGACCATTTCCCAAAACTTTGGCTGAAAAATTAAAGGCCATTCCTTTATATCAAAAAGGGACTGAAATGGGTATTGCCATGGCAGATCCTACCCATCTTTTATCTTTGGATGAACTGCAGCATCATGTGGGGAACATCCTTGAAATCAAGCCCTATTTTGCCAAAGAATCCGCAATTTTTGAGGCTATCCAACAGCATTATGACCAAAATTTAGAGGTCACAGAAATTCTAAAGGAATTGGCTTCCCCCAAAGAAAATACCCTATCAGAAAGCCCTATTGTCCGGCTTTTTCAATCTATTCTTCTGGAGGCCATTCAAAAAAATGCATCCGACATTCACTTTGAGCCTGATGATTATTATGTACGCCTTCGATACCGTATTGATGGTGTATTGCATCCGGCTTTTCAGTTTCATAAAAATTTTTGGGAGTCCCTATGCGTTCACATAAAAGTTTTCTCTGGGATGAATATTGCTGAAAGCCGTTTGCCTCAAGCAGGTCGATTTTCTATACATGTGGCCGACCGCCCCCTGGATTTTCGTGTGGCAACACACCCAACTCGACAGGGGGAAAATATTGTGATCCGAATTTTAGACCAAGCCACAGCCTTGGTCCCTTTGGAGAACTTGGGTTTTTCAGAACAATCCCTAGACCTATTAAATCGTATTGTTCAACGACCTGAAGGCATGATCATCGTGACGGGTCCAACGGGAGTTGGAAAAACGACGACTCTCTATTCTTTGCTGCACAAAATTTCCTCTCCTTCCGTTAATATCATGACCCTAGAGCAACCTATCGAATACAAGATGCCTCTGGTGCGTCAAACAGAAATAAAAGAAGCAGGCGGCCTTACCTTTGCTGAGGGAATTCGATCTATTTTACGCCAAGATCCTGATGTAATTTTTGTAGGCGAAGTGCGCGATGCAGATACAGCTCAAATGGCTTGCCGAGCAGCCATGACAGGGCATCAAGTATACACAACCTTGCACACGAATAGTGTATTTGGTGTTGTCGAACGCCTGATGGACTTAGGGGTATCCCGCACTATTTTGGGAAATAATATAATTGGAATTTTATCTCAACGGTTGGTGCGGCGATTGTGTCCAACCTGCAAACAAGAAACAATCCTGACCCCAACTGAACAGGATCTTTTGGGCATAGAAAACGGACCCATCTATAGGGCTCACGGATGTCCAGACTGTTTTGAAACAGGATATAGAGGGCGCTTGCCTCTTGTGGAAATCTTGGAATGTTCTGGTGATATCAATCGCCATATTTCAGAGGATAAAGACTTGTTTTCTTTAGAAGAAAAAGCGAAAAAACAGGGTTTTAAATCTTTGAAAGAACATGGCATTGATGCTCTGAAGGCCGGAGAAACCTCCATGGAGGAATTGTTAAGAAATGTGGATTTTGGCTAGAGGGATAACCAAAAAATTTTCCTATAAGGGACTAGACCAAAAAGGTCAGGTGCTTCAGGGAACCCTCCCTGCCCTTACAAAAGAAGAGGTCCTGAATTTTTTGTCCCAAAAGGGGATTGATCTTATCTGGTGTCGACGACAGTTTTTTGCCCTGTCTCTGCTGCGTCCAAAACCCACAGAAAAAGATTTTGAACCCCTGTGCCTGTATCTTTTTTATTTGCTTAAGGGGGGTGTATCATTAAAAACAGCCCTTGAAGATTATCTGAAAATTTGCCCAAAAAAAATAAAACCCGCCCTTGAACAAGCCCTATTACAGCTGACCCAGGGCCAAAAGGTTTCCCAAGTTTTTGCAAACCTGATGCCCTTTCAAGGTCCTTATGTGCAAGGAATGTTAGAGCTGGCAGAATCTACGGGGAAATTGGCAGAATCTTTCCATAAAATCGCCCAGTATTTTAAGTGGGTACAGGCTTTAAAAAATAAGTTTAAATCTGTTCTAAGATACCCTCTGTTCCTGTTTGTCATGGTGGGGGGCATTCTGGTTTCTTTGTTCTATTTTTTACTACCGCAATTGCAAGATTTTTTTCTGCAAACCCACCAAAATCTTCCCCTAAGCACTCGTCTTTTGATAGGAACTCTTCACGGCTTTCAATCCTATGGATTATTGATTATTACTATTATGGGAGGAATGATTTTTGTGACTTGGTGGGCTTATACCCAAACTCGTTACAGACTTACTCTTGATCAGATTCTTTACAAAATTCCCCTGCTAGGAACTTTGTTAAAAGCGAAAGATCTAAGCTTTCAGTCTGAAATTTTATCCAGTTTATTTTCAGCCAAAATAGATATTTTAAGGGCCTTGGAAATTTTAGAAAAGCAATCTACAAACAGATTTTTAAAACAACGCACCCACTTTATTCAACAAAGTCTGCGACAGGGGAAAACCCTTGGGGAAAGCTTTGCCCAAACCGCCCTATATCCTCCCTTTATGATCCACTTGATTCAGGTGGGAGAAAGCACCGATAGTTTGGATGAAACGTTCGGCCATTTGCGAGGTTATTTTAACGATCACGTGAATGACACACTGTCTTTCCTAACGGACATTCTGCAACCTCTTTTGTTGCTTTTTTTGGGCGTTATTCTTCTATGGTTTGTCTTTGCCCTTTTCTATCCTTTTTATGAAAGTTTATCAGGGGTTGGTTTGTAATGATCAAAGCTATTTTCATTTTTACAGATGGCGGCGTATGGGCCAATTTTATTACCCAAAATCATCTGACAGATCCCCAATTTTTTGATGGCCTTCAAGACTTTAAAGCCTCTCAATTTAAAAAATATCTTGATACAAATCCAACTATTCCCTGTGTGCTGGTTTTAGACACCGCCTCTCAAAAATTTTCCATAGATAGTTTGGGATCTTTGAAAATATGGGATCAACTTCTATTGATGCGCAACCGAAAAAAGACTGCTCTAAGAGATCAGGATTTTGCTGGCTATAAACGAATCATGCCAAATTATTACCTAGGGGCCCGCGTTAAAACAACACCTGCCCTTAAAGAATGGTTTGATGATTTTAAGGAACAAAAAAGACCCCTATATAAAATTCTAAGCATGCCCGTTGCGTTGGCAGATCTTCCCAAAAAAGTGCTTCAAACTCCTTGGACAGTAGTAATTTATGGAGATGCCAAAAAGGGCTGCCGACACAGCATAATCTTACATGGTCAGTTCTACTTTGCTCGTTTTTTTAATATTGATCGCCCCGTAGGTGTCTTTCAAGAATTGGAAAATACTCTAGAATTTATTCATAAGCAAACAGGTATAAATCCTGAAAATATAAATATTCTAGATTTCACTCTGCCAGAAAATACTGGAAAATTAATGGCAGATTTGGGGTTAATTGGGTCGGGGGATTTTTCTCCCTATCATGTGCTGGGGTCCTTTTTTGTCTTTTGCGACTCTTCCTATCTGACACTCGAAAATACCCAGCTTAGTGCCCAATTAGTTCGGACCTGGATTCATCAAGCGACCACTTTTATTTCCACCGGGTTATTAGTTTTAAGCATCGTTTTTATTTGCCAGGGACTTATTATAAAACATGTTTTAAATGAACAACAGGAAACCCTAAAACTGGAAACACAGAAATTTTTGACAGCCTATGCTAGTCTAAAAAATAAAATTTCTGCCTATGATTCTCTTGTTGCCCAGCAGCCCCAAATTGAAAAGAAAGTAGAGTTTGTTGAGAGGTTGCGTCAACATCCGATCTAGTATGGATCCACAGGTCAAGACAGTGTAGGAAGGTGATAGCAAAATAACAATCTAAGTTTTAAACGTCCCACTCCCTCAACCATCCCTGAAACATCAAGATATTCCATAGAATGTGTTGCCACTGTCTCTTTTCGCTTAGGTGCTCCTGCCAATAATTTTCTACCCGTTCTGGATTAAAAAATCCCTGCTCTTTCAAATTTTTTTGTGACAAAAGATCATTGGCCCAGGGCTTAAGTTCGTGACGCAGCCAATCCCCATAGGGAATGCCGAACCCCATCTTGGGTCGATCAATCAAATTTTGAGGGATGTAGTCTGCCAATAAAGATTTCAGAATCACTTTGCCCTGCCCGCCCTGAATTTTATAAGAGAGAGGCAACTGCCAAGCAAATTCAAAAATGCGATGGTCCAACAAAGGCACCCGCGTTTCCAAGCTATTGGCCATAGCTGCCCGATCAACTTTGACCAAAATATCATCTGTTAAATAAGTCACAGAATCTGTCAGCATCATCCATTCTTGATAGGAAAGATCTCCTGCTTTAAGCGGACTATAAGAATTCTTTGAATGATTCAAAACCAGTTGATCTGGATCCCGTTCAGCTGAAATCAGGTAATTATAGACATCTTCTCTTGAGTTTGCCTTTTTGAAAAGATCTGACAATTTATGGGCCTTATCTCCCAGGGGGAATCCCCCCACTTGAAGCTGCTCAGGCACCCCTTTTAAAACATGGCCCATTACCTTGGGCAAAGGATTCGGCAGGTGTTTCACCAGATCCCAAATTTTTTGACCATGGAAATACCGCCCGTAGCCCCCAAAGAGTTCGTCCCCCCCATCACCTGAAATACAAACGGTCACATTTTTGCGGGCGATACGACTCACAAGATAGGTTGGGATTTGGGATGAATCTGCAAAGGGTTCAGAATAAATCTTTGGAATATCCGCCACAATATCCAGGGTTTCTTTTTGCGTTAAATAAACTTCTGTATGATCTGTTTTTAGGTTCTCAGCCACCTGTTTAGCATAGGGTGCCTCATCAAATTTGCTTTCATGGAAGCCAATGGTAAAAGTTTTAACAGGGTGCTTAGAAACACTTTGCATAAGAGCCGCCACCAAAGAGGAATCCACCCCCCCGGACAAAAAAGCCCCAACAGGAACATCTGCCACTTTTTGCAAGGAAATGCTTTCCTTTAATTTGTCTGCCAGCATGCTTTTGGCTTCAGAAAAAGAAACCTGAAGCTGGTTATTGCGGGACCTTTCTGCCTGATCAACTGCTGACCAATACACATGAGATTTGGGCTCTAAATTCTCATGAATTTCCAAATACGTTCCCGGTTGAACTTTCCAAATATTTTTAAAAACTGAGGCTGTGCCTGGTATGTACCCATATTGAACATAGGGTTTTAAAATATCTTCATTCACCTGAAAATCCCATAAATCCTTTAAAGGTTTTAAAGCTTTCAATTCCGATGCAAAAGCCAGTATTCCTTTTTGAATGCCATAGTAGAGGGGTTTTTCCCCAAACCGATCCCGTCCCAAATACAGGGTTTTTGTTTGCCTGTCCCACAGGGCAAAGGCAAACATGCCCACACTTTTGGAAAGGGTTTCTTGAATACCTAAATGTTCTAGGCACTCCAACAAAATTTCCGTATCACTGTGCCCCCGAAAAGCACTAGAAAAACCCCGTTCAATTAAGGTTTTTTTTAGGGAAAGAAAGTTATAAATTTCCCCATTAAAGGTGATGGCAAAACGGCCGGACGCCGAAAACATGGGCTGATGCCCCGCAGGAGATAAATCAAGAATGGAAAGACGTGTCTGACCAAAGGTAACAGATTCTTCTGTCCACAAGCCCCCATCGTCGGGGCCCCGGTGATGCAAAAGTTTTTGCATTTGACGAGGAACCTCTTCAGAAATTTTCCCAGCTCTGGGACCGTAGAAACCAAAAATACCACACATATTATTTCAAGGTCTCCTGATACAAACTTTCATATTTTTCCACAATCATCGGCAAGTCATAATTTTCTTTTAAGTGTTTTTCACTTTTTTGAATATATTCTTTTTTTTGCGCATGAGAAAAATTTAAATATTTTAAAATTTGCTCCGCCATTTTTTCGTAGTCCCCTGGCTTAACAACTGCTCCTAAAGAGCCAACTATTTTTTGGCAATCCCCAACATCTGTCACAACACAAGGAATGCCACATGCCATTGCTTCCCCCACAACATTAGGGAAACTTTCCCCCCATGATGGCAAAACAAATACATCAAAGGCCGGTAAGACTTCTGATGTTGGCCTATTTTCCATATATAAAACATGAGTTCTAATATCTGTGCGCCCCAGATCACGACAGCCTTTCCCTATCAACAAAAAAACAACATCTTTTAAATCATTTTTAGAAAGAATTTCAATCACCTTTAAAAAACCTTCTTGGTTTTTAATGGGATGATGCCGGGCAATCATACCCACAATTTTCGTGTCAGCATCTAATCTTCTATCTTGTCTAAATTGATCATAAATTTTCTTGGATGCTTTGAAAATTTTTAGGTTAAATCCGTTGGGAATAACCACCGTCTTATCAGAACACCACCCCATTTGTTCATGCTGTTTGGCCGCATAGAAAGAATTATAAATAATGCGGTCTGAGGTGTTGGAAAAATAAGACCCCATCTTGATCAGTATTTTTAACAAACTGTTTTCATATTGAAGACCATCTAAACTGGCCCTGATATTAAAAAGCAGCTTGGCTTTTAAGGAAAATATTTTGAAAAGCATGCCAAAAAAAATCGCATGATACATCCAACATTGAATGATATCTGGTTTGTGTTTCTTGATGATTTTGGAATAGATGGAAACCCCTTTAAAAAAAGACAAAATACCCGTCATACTCAATGCATAAACGGGGATTCCCAAAGCTTCTATTTGATCGCCATAAACCCCTTTCGTTTGCAAAGAAACAACAATATTTTCAAACTTTTTCCGGTGCCCGTGCTCTAATAGCTTATAGAGCATTTCTTCTGCCCCACCCTGATTCAAACTTGTAATAATATGGCAAATTTTTTTCATAGTAATTCTTCCTTAGATAGAAATCTAATAAAACCAATGTGACAGGATGAATACTGTTTTTGATGCACTATCTGACAATTGTTAGGCACAACAAGATCTTCTTTCAAGCCGATTTCCACAACCCCCAAACTGTTGGGGTGGACCCAACCCCCCTGTTGCAAAACATCAACTGTTTTCGAAATTAGGTTTGTATCATAAGGAGGATCCATAAAAACCAGATCAAAAGGACTGAAGGTATTTTTTTTCAAAGAAATAATATCTTTTTGTAAAACAAGCGCCTCAGGAACATTTTTAAGATTTTGCTTCAAAACAGCAACCACTTCACTTGCCTGATCAATAAAAACGGCGTTGGGGGATCCTCTGGAAAGAGCCTCAAACCCCAAGGCTCCCGTTCCTGCATATAAATCTAAAACAGATGTTTCAAAAAAGTTAATTTTAAACCTATTTTCCAGCACATTAAAAATAGCTTGCCTTATATGGCCCAAAGTTGGTCTGGTATGGCTGCCCAAAGGACAGGCTAATTTTTTCCCTTTGAATTTTCCACCCAGAATTTGCATCAAATTTCCACCGATTCTTTAACTTCCTTGCGGGCAATGAAATAGCTGCTGACTAAAATAATAAAGCCTCCCATAATGGTTTGCCAACTAGGAGTTTGGGCAAATATTAAAATACCGAAAATGGTAGAGAATATAATTTTCAAATATTCGAACCCAGACAAGAAGTTAAGTTGTCCACGACGAAAGGCTTGGATGTAACTGTATTGGGCGATAAAGGAGCAAACCCCCATCAGCAGAATCCACCACGCGCCCTCGACATTCACGGGATGCCACGCTGCCCAGAAAAGGTTTTGTGCTGCTGGAAAATAGGGAATAGCTAAAAAATAGATTCCCAAACACGTAACCGTCGCAAGACCTGAATAAAAAACTGATAACAGAGGAGCATCTGTATCCGTTAGCTTCTTTAAATGAATGCTGGACGCTGACTTCAAAAGCACGCTAATAAGCATAATCAGCTCACCAAACTCAAGCCGTTCATAAACCGGGTCAATAATCAGCCAAACCCCAACGTATCCCAAAATTAACGAAAACCAGCGATTGGTTTGAATTTTTTCTTTCAAGAAAAACATGGCCATCACAGGCAGAACTAACCCATAAGAAAACTCAAGAGCACTAGCCTTTGACAAAGTCAACACACGGTACGCATAAAACATACAAATCATGGCGGCCATTCCAAAAACAACCCGATAAAGCTGATTGCCAGGTTTTTTGGTTTGAAACCCTTTCATCCCATGCCTTAGCAGCAAGGGTGCTACCGCAACCATCACCAAAAGACTCCGCAGAAAATTTAATTGTAGTGTTGGGTAAGAAGACTGAGCCTTCACGATTACCATCATAACCACAAAAGAAAATTTGCAGATTAGAATCCAAAATATGGCCTGAGTTTTCATGGACTTTGAACGTAAATATTCGTGCATTAAATTAAATCCTTCAACTCATAAATCAAATTCAGGGCGTCCTTGGGGGAAAGATCGTCCACTTGAATAGTCTTTAGTTTTTCTTCTAGTTTTGATTCTTTTTGTGTGGGTTCTATGTGATCAAATAAAGGCATAGCGTGTATGTTGACTGATTTTTTTTGAAAGTCTTTTGAATCTTCAAGTGCCGCCAAAACACTTTTCGCCCGAGCGATAACGGCCTTAGGAAGCCCTGCAAGTTCCGCCACATGAATACCATAAGACTTATCAGCACACCCTGGGATAATAGTATGCATAAAAATAACTTTATCCTCCCATTCTTTTATTTTAATGGTATAGCAGCTAAGATGTTTTAAAGACTCTGCCAGAACAGTTAACTCATGATAATGGGTCGCAAACAAAGTTCTGCATTTTTGTTTTTCATGCAGATATTCCATAGTAGCCCAAGCTAAAGAGAGTCCGTCATAGGTTGAGGTCCCTCGGCCAATTTCATCTAAGATCACTAAAGACTTAGAAGTTGCTTGATTCAAAATGGTGCCCGTTTCAACCATTTCCACCATAAAGGTTGATCGACCCCGCGCCAAATCGTCAGAGGCCCCAACCCGGCTAAACACCTTGTCAACAATGCCAATATGGGCTTCATCCGCTGGCACATAGCACCCCATCTGGGCCAAAATCACAATCAAAGCATTCTGTCGAAGGTATGTGCTTTTGCCTGCCATGTTCGGACCCGTTAAAAGCCACAGATAATTTTCAGAATTCAAATCACAGTCATTGGCGATAAATTCTTCATTTTGCCTTTTCAAAAATTGTTCAACAACCGGGTGGCGCCCCCCTTTAATCAGCAAGATTTCCCTTTCCAAAATCCTGGGTTTTTTATAGTTATATTCCTGGGCCAAGGTTGCAAAGGAAAGAATTAAGTCTACGGTCGCCAGGGTTTGACACATCTGCATCAGATCTTGTTGCTGTTGCTGAATGTCGCGCACCAAATCTTCAAAAATAGTCAACTCCAAAGCCAGTACTTTTTCAGCGGCTGAGTTTACTTTTTCCTGCAGTTCGGAAAGTTCTGCCGTACTAAAACGCATACTGTTAATCAAAGTTTGGCGATGGAAAAACGTATCTGGCACCCGGTCCTTATGAATACTGGTGATATCAATGTAATACCCTAAAATATTATTATATTTAATCTTTAAAGACCCTATCCCCGTTTCTTGAATATACCGAGTTTGCAAGGCAGCCATAGTCTGCTGACTTCCATCCTTAAGATCACGTAATGCGTCCAGTTCCTGCATATAACCGGGGGCAACAAAGTTTCCTTCTCTGGCCAAAACAGGCAGGCTTTCTCCCAAGGCGTTAGACAATTTAGCTAGCAGCGTTGGGTGCTCTGACAAACGGCCATCCATTTTATCTTGGAAAGGTAGTAAAATTTCCCGAATCTTACTGGCAATTTCCAACATAGTACGAATGGCCCCCAGATCTCGTGGACCTGACCGACCCATAGAAAGACGGGTTAGAATGCGCTCTCCATCTGGCATTTTTTTCAGTAAATCTTTTAAAGAATCCCGAAGGAAGGGCCTTTCAAGAAACCACTCTACCTGATTTAATCGATGATCAATTTTTGCCTTATCGATAAAGGGAAAGGCCAGACTTCTAGCCAAAAGCCTGCCCCCCGCCGCCGTTAGAGTTTTATCAATCGTAGACAGCAAACTGCCAGATCTTTCCCCCATTTGGGTGCATTCTAATTCCAAATTTCTTCTGGTTGCCGCATCAATATGCAAAAAAGAATGTTGGTGCATTTTTTGGGGGGCTTGTAACCGAGGGAACGAAGATTTTTGCGTCAGTTCAACATATTCTAAAATGGCTCCACCGGCCATAATCTCCAGGTCCGTGAAATTACCAAAAACTTCCAAAGCCTTTGTGTCAAAAAAAGTTTCAAGCCGTTTTTGTCCATTTTTCAGATCAAATCGCACATCGGGTTGGGGGGTGATTTTATTTTTATAAACCTTAAAAACCTCATAAAGATCCGGGTGTTTCAGCAAATTTTGGCTCACCAAAATTTCTTTTGGGTCCAGCCTATATAGCGCCGACTCTAGCATGGGCAGGGGAACAGATTGCAAAATGAATTCCCCCGTTGAAATATCAACACAGGCAATACCGATCGCATTTTTCTGTTCTTTCATGGCTAGCAAGAAATTGTTATGGCGTCCTTCCAGCAAAGCATCTTCCGTTAAAGTTCCGGGCGTAATCACCCGAATAACGTCTCGCCTAACAATGGCCTTGTGGCCACGCTTTTTGGCCTCTTCAGGCGTTTCCATTTGTTCGCAAATAGCCACTTTGAACCCCTGGTTGATCAGGCGGGCGATATAGGCTTCCGACGCATGAAAAGGAATACCGCACATGGGCACATCTTCCCCCTTTTGCGCCCGTCGGGTCAGGGTAATAGTCAAGGCCTTTGCAGCCATTACTGCATCCTCAAAAAAAAGTTCGTAAAAATCACCCAGCCGGAAGAGTAAAAGAGCCCCCGGATATTGCTTTTTGACCTCATGATATTGCTGCAACATGGGGGTCATGCTGGCCGTATTTTCTGTCGGCGCCACAAGCGGTGAAATGTTAGTCGAATTCATCATGGATCCTAATCTATTCCATTTATAACATTCTTAAAAGAATTTATTTGCTGGATAGAAAGCCTTTCATTCTACCATGAAAATTCAAATTGCCAATTTGAATTTTCATGGTAGAATGCAGTTATGATGAAACAATTAAATCGCTCAGAGTTATTAGCCCGCATTGAAAAAGCGTTTCATGTTAACCGAATCGTTTGTCTTATTGGCCCCCGCCAATGTGGCAAAACAACACTCGCACGACATTTATGGGGAAAAGAAGGCAAAACGCGGCAAGATCCTGGGTATTTTGATTTGGAAAAGCCATCGGATCTTGAAGCTCTGCAGACGCCAGACTTAGTGCTTCCCCGTCTTAAGGGACTGATTGTCATAGATGAAATTCAGCGTAGGCCCGATCTTTTTACCTATTTGCGATACCTGTATGATGAACAGCTTGATCAAAAGTTTTTAATATTAGGCAGCGCTGCAAAAGAATTGATTCAACAATCTTCAGAAACTTTAGCAGGCCGTATTTCATACATCGAAATCACCCCTTTTTCCATCAATGAGGTTGATAACTGGCAGAGGTTATGGACCCAAGGAGGATTCCCCAAAAGCTATCTTTTAGAAAGCAACGAAAGTTACGATTGGCGAGAAGGCTACATGCGCACCTACGTAGAACAGGATCTCGCCAATTTGGGATTTTCTTTCCAGCCAGAAACCCTTAGAAAATTATGGTTTATGCTTGCCCACTATCATGGGCAGACTTTAAATGCCTCAGAATTAGCCAATGCCTTGGGCGTAAGTCAGCCGACAATTATCAAATATTTATCCTATTTGAGCGGATCCTTTATGATTCGTCAGTTAAAACCATGGTTTGAGAATCTAAAAAAACGACAAGTGAAAAGTCCTAAAATCTATTATCGAGATAGTGGCCTTTTGCACTATGTTTTTGGCATTAAGAATTATAATGAAATATTTACTCATCCTAAGAGCGGTGCCTCCTGGGAGGGTTTTGCCATGGAAGAAATCATTAAATTTCACCAAGACGATGGCCATAATTGCTATTTTTGGGCATCTCACAACAAAGCCGAATTGGATTTGCTTATTTTGAAAGATGGAAAACGAAAAGGATTTGAATTTAAATTATCCGACGCCCCGAAATTGACCCCTTCTATGGATATCGCCATGGAGGACTTAAAGCTAGATTCCCTGCAAATAATTTATCCAGGCACCACATCCTATTTCTTAAAAGACCGCATCGAAGTGTGCCCTTTAACAAAATTCACCCTGAAAATTTAAATTGCCAATTTGAAATTTCATGGTGCATTTTGCATTGAGGGATCAATGGGCTTGAGAAAATCTCGATTATTTTTCTGACTTGGTATAATATAAAAAAATCATGATTTATATTTGCATAAAAATGTTGATGGGGGACCGGGGGAAATTCTTGGGAATTCTTTTGGGTATCTCATTTGCCTCTCTTATCATGACCCAGCAGCCGGGCATTTTCTTTGGTATTATGACCCGCACGTTCAGTTTTATTTCTGATATTGGTATTGCAGATATTTGGGTGATGGATCCTATGGTCAAATTTCTGGATGATAGCAAGGGCATGCCTAGCACCATGCAGTATCGGGTGGCTAGCATTCCGGGGGTTGAATGGGCAAAACCCTTGTACAAGGGCTTGATCCAAGCCCGCTTACCCGACGGCAACTTTCAGTCTTGTAACGTGATTGGCATTGACGATTCAACCATGATTGGAGGCCCCGCTGTGATGCTTTCTGGAAAGTTGGCAGACCTGCGACAACAGAACGCCATCATCGTTAACCAGGAAGGCGCTGAAGATAAACTTGCGCACCCACCTGCCTATCCAGGAGGCAAAAAAATTTCCCTGGCTGTGGGGGATGTAATCGAAATTAATGATACTCGCGCCAAGGTTGTGGGCATTGCCCAGACAACCAAAACTTTTCAATCCCAACCCATTGTGTTTACGACATATTCCCGGGCTTTAAGCTTTGCGCCACCCCAACGGGATTTACTGTCGTTCATTTTGGTAAAAGTTAAAAAAGGCGCTGATGTTGAAGCTGTCAAAAATCGCATCAAATCAGAAACAAAAATGGGGGCACACACAGCCCAGGGATTTAAAGACCTAACAGTAAGTTACTATCTAAAATATACAGGCATTCCCATCAACTTTGGGTTTTCTGTGTTGATGGGGTTTTTAGTGGGCGCTGTCATTTCAGCCCAAACCTTTTATAGTTTTACGCTCGAAAATTTAAAATATTTTGGGGTGCTAAAAGCCATGGGAACCACAAACAGAACTTTATTAAAAATGATTTTGGTACAAGCCGGTTTGGTGGGCAGTTTAGGATATGGATTGGGACTTGGGGGAACCTATTTATTTTGGTCTTTCTTGGGAAAAACAGCCGCCATCGCCTTCCGATTCCCTTGGCAACTGTTGGTTTTTAGCTTTTGCGGCGTTCTGTTGATTACAGCCCTTAGTGCTTTGCTGAGCATCCGAAAAGTGATTAAACTTGAAGCTGCCATTGTATTTAAAGGATAGATATGTCTGAAAGTATTGTCAGTTGCACAAATCTTAAAAAAACCTATGGAGCCGAAAATGAGCCTACAAAAGTTCAAGCGCTGCGTGGGATTACCTTAGAGGCGTATAAAGGAGAGCTGCTGATGTTGGTTGGCCCTTCTGGCTGTGGCAAGACAACATTGATTTCAATTATCGCCGGCATTTTGAATTATAACGAAGGCAACTGCGCCGTCTTGGGCAATGTTATGGGCAACCTAACCGACGCAGAAAAAAACAGCTTTCGAGCGAAAAACATTGGGTTTGTTTTTCAGGCTTTTAATTTAATTCCTTCTCTCACCTCAGCAGAAAATGTAGCCGTTCCCCTGATCATTAATGGAATAAGTCGCCATGAAGCTGTTCACCAAGCAAAAGAACTTTTAAAGGATGTTGGGCTGGAAGACAAAGTTGATACGCTTCCCAATGATCTATCGGGTGGGCAGCAGCAGCGCGTTGCCATTGCCCGGGCCCTGATTCATGATCCTCAGCTGATTGTATGTGATGAGCCCACAAGCTCCCTAGACGGGGAAACGGGACAAAAAATTTTAGACCTTATGAAGAAAATAGTATTGCAAAAAGGCCGCACTTTGATTGTGGTGACCCATGACATTCGTATTTTTCCATTTGCAGATCGCATTGCGATGATGGAAGATGGTATAGTCAAGAAAGTGGTAAACTCGTATAAGGATGCCCTAAAAAGTGAAGAGGAAGAATTATTAACAGGGAAAAACCGGTAAATGGGCCTATTGAAAAAATATATCAGTATTGAAAAAATCTTGATAGTTCTGGCTATCTTTGGAGCTTTAGGAGGCGGCTACATGGTCATGAAAGACCGGGAACGCCCCCCCGTTGCCCAGCCCATCATGGCCCCAGCCTTTGCCCCCTATGACAATTACATCGCAGCATCTGGCATTATTGAAGCCTATGGCAGCAACACGGATATTGGCACTTTCGGGTCAGGCGTGGTTAATAAAATTATCGTCAACCAAGGGGACTTTGTACAAAAAGGAGACCCCCTATTTATCCTGGACCAAAGACAAGCCCAGGCAGATTTAGAAATTAAAAAAGCAGCCCTTAGGCTGGCTAAATCTAGTCTGAACCAGACCCAGGTAGACTTGAAAAACAAAAAACACCTCTATAACCTGATTCAAAAAGTTCAGAACAAAGGAGCCGTCAGTCAAGAGGACATTATCACCCGGCGGGATAATATGCTCCTGGCAGAAGCAGCTGTTCAGGTAGCTGAATCTTCAATCAAAAGCGCTGAAGCTGATTTAAAGTCATCAGAGCTTAATTTAGAACTATTAACCGTGAGGGCGCCCGCAGATGGAGAAGTACTGCAAGTTAATATTAATGAAGGCGAGTTCGTAACAGATTCAAATACCCTATCCACCCCGCCTGTTCTGTTTGGTGGGGTATCAAAATATCAGATTCGCATTGAAATCGATGAAAATGATGCTTGGAAATTTAAGCCAGGGGCTCGAGCTACTGCTTACTTAAGAGGAAATACTTCCCGCAAAATTCCTGTGGAATATGACCATTTTGAACCCTATGTTGTGCCCAAAAGTCAGCTGACCGGATCCCCCCAAGAAAAAATTGACGTGCGGGTTTTACAGGTCGTCTATACCTATGATCCAAAAGATTTTGCATCCTACATAGGACAGCAGCTTGATGTTTATATCGAGGTCCCTAAGTGATACCGCTTCCACAAATTAAGCACACCGTCACAAGTCTTCTTTTTTTACTTTTAACCACCTGCACCATAGGGCCCGATTATAAAAGACCCACCCAAGAAGTTCCTAAAACCTGGTCGAATCTTTTGGAGGAACAAAAAGATGCCACCCAAACCGTCAAATGGTGGGAAAATTTTAATGATCCAATTCTAAACCAGCTGATCGATCAAGTGGCTAAGCAAAACCTTGATTTAAAAGGGGCACAAGCCCTGATTATTCAAAACCAAGCACTCCTTAAAAGGGCTGAGGCTAATTTGTTTCCTCTCTTTACCTTAGGGGCTAATGCCTCTGCCAATGAGGGTAGCGAAAATTACTATCTTGTTCGCAATCAAAGAAAATATAACCTTTATACAGTTGCCCCCTCAGTTTCTTGGGAGCTGGATTTATTTGGAAAACTTGCTCGCGCTAAAGAAGCAGCCCTTGCTGATTTGAACGCTCAAATTGCAACTTCCTATGGAGTCTTTTTAAGTCTTGTATCGAATGTAGCCCAAACATATGTAAGACTTAGAACCGCACAAAATCAACTAAAGATAACCCGTCACCTATGTGAAAAATATAAAGCTATTTATGACCTAAGACGGGACCTAAAGAAAAGTGGATTAATCAACCAAATTGACGTGGAAAGTTCAAAAAGCGTCTGGGAAACCTACAAAGCCATGAAGTATCCTCTGAAGGCTGCAATCAAAAACTATATGCATGCTCTAAGCGCTTTAACATCTCAAGAACCTACCGCTCTTTATGAGCTATTAAATCCAATTGGAAAAATACCTAGAATGGACGCTGCTGTATTTTCGGGACTGCCCTCAGATTTATTAGAACGCCGCCCAGATATTCAACAAGCTGAAATGACTTTGGCTGGCGCTACTGCTCGTATTGGGGTCGCAGAAGGTGGTCTTTACCCATCTTTTAATCTAACCGGATCTATTGGGTATCAATCCTTAAATTCCTCAAACCTGATTTCATCTGATAGCTTAACTTATTCTGTGGGACCCGGTCTTACCTGGGATATTTTTGATTTTGGTCGGGTACGCGATCAGATTTTGGCCACAGAAGCCTTAAAAAATAATGCGACGTTACTCTATCGCCAGACCATTTTGAATGCCCTGGCCGAGGTGGAAAATGCCCTTGTTAATTATGCCAACGAACTGAAGAAAATAGCAGATCTAGAAAAATCAAAGAAGGCTTTGCAACAGGTGCTTAATCTAAATCAATCCCGATTTGATGCAGGACTTGATCCAGTGATGCCAACCCTACAGGCCGAAGCAGATTTCCTAAGCAAAAAACTAGATGTTCTTGGAAGCGCAAGTAACTTGGCTTTAGATATTATTAATTTATACAAGGCCCTTGGGGGTGGGTGGCAGGTTTTGTAAGTGTTGATAGGCTGATAGTACCCTGTGATGCTATCAGTCCACCTTAGGCAACTGCCCTAAGCCCTCAGATACAAATTTGAATCTGGGAACCTCTTTTCCTTCAAAGGAAATTATTTCTAAAAACATGCCTGCTGGACGCACCCAAAGGCCAAAGCCCTCATAGAGCGCCTGGTACACAACCATTGCCTCTAAGGTTTCCGAATGCCGTGCTAAGCCTATCACTTGATATAAATTGCCTTTATAGTGCTGATAAACACCTAGCTTCATGAAATACCTTTCTACAACTTAACGACTTCAAAAAATTGATTCTAACAAATCCGAATGATAATACTACCCCTTATTATCTTTTAAAAACCATTTTACGCTTTGAAAAGTTCTTAAAGTCATGTAAAAATTCACCCCATGACGAAAAAGCTTTTAGAGACTGTTTATAATCCCGCCGCTATAGAAAAAAAAATCTATAAAGCCTGGACGGATGATAAGTGCTTTCAACTAACCTCTGACGCAGATAATACTTTTACCATCACCATGCCCCCCGCTAATGTGACAGGGAACCTGCACTTGGGGCACGCCCTTACCTTTACCCTGCAAGATGTTTTGATTCGGTTCGAACGTATGCGCGGCAAAGATGTATTGTGGCAAGCAGGTACGGATCACGCAGGTATTGCGACCCAGATGGTAGTAGAGCGTCAGCTTGAAGAAAAGGGCATAAAGCGCCAAGATCTTGGAAAAGAAGCCTTTCTAGAAAAAATATGGGAATGGAAAAATCATTCAGGTGGGGCCATCGTAAAACAACTGCAGCGTCTAGGCGCCAGTGCCGATTGGTCACGGGAACGCTTTACCATGGACAAGCACGCCAGCGCCTGCGTCACCAAAGCTTTCGTTGATTTGTATCGGGACAATCTTATTTACAAAGACAAAAAACTGGTTAACTGGGATACAAAATACCAAACAGCCATTTCAGATTTAGAAGTGGAACAAAAAGAACTAAAGGGAAAACTTTATTACATCAAATATCCCTGCCAGGGAAAAGAAGGCCATATTGTTGTTGCAACCACCCGCCCAGAAACTTGCTTTGCAGATACGGCTGTTGCCGTAAATCCAAAGGATGAGCGCTATAAGAGTTGGGTTGGGGAAACGGTTTTGATCCCCATTAGCAATCGCCCCATCAAGGTTATTGCGGATTCCTATTGTGACCCAGAAAAGGGTACGGGAGCCGTTAAAATAACCCCCGCCCACGATTTTAATGACTTTGAAGTGGGAAAGCGCCACCATCTGGAATCCATTGAATTGTTGGATGAATATGGGTTGCTAAATAAAAATGCACCTGAAGAATACCGAGGGCTGAATTGCCAGGCTGCGCGGGAAAAACTAGTTGATGCTTTAAAAGAATTGGAACTGTTGGAAAAGGAAGAAAACATCATCCATACGGTACCGTTTGGAGACAGATCTGGTGTTGTGATTGAGCCCCGCCTGACAGATCAATGGTATGTGAATGCACATAAATTGGCGGTCCCCGCGTTAGAAGCCGTACGTAAGGGACACACTAAATTCTTCCCTGAAAACTGGACCAAGGTTTATTTTGACTGGCTTGAAAATATTCAGCCCTGGTGCATTTCCAGGCAACTTTGGTGGGGGCATCCCATCCCCGCTTGGTATGGACCGGACGGTAAAATTTTTGTGGCGGAAAACTTTGAAGAGGCTTTGTCTCTGGCCAAAACCCATTACGGGAAACAAGTGGACCTTGTGCAAGATCCAGATGTTTTAGATACATGGTTTTCTTCAGGATTGTGGCCCTTTGTGACCCTGGGGTGGCCTGAAGACAATCCAGTTTTTAACCGCCATTACCCGACCGACGTATTGGTTACAGGCTTTGATATTATCTTCTTTTGGGTTGCCCGCATGATGATGATGGGTCTTTATTTCACTGAAAAAGTGCCCTTCAAAACCGTCTATATTCATGCCCTAATTCGCGATGCCAAGGGGCAAAAGATGTCAAAGTCTAAGGGAAATGTGATTGACCCCCTACACCTGATTGACCAATACGGGGCCGATGCCCTGCGCTTTACTCTGGGATCTATGGCTGTACCAGGGCGCGATGTGCGCATGTCTGAAGAAAAAGTGGCAGCCAACCGAAACTTTGTCACGAAGATTTGGAATGCCGTTCGCTATGCCCAAATGAATGATTGCTTCTTAGATGCCCCCTACGTTCCCAGCGCCTGTGCGCACCCGGTGAACCAGTGGATTGTGACAGAAGTTAATAAGCTGATTGAAGAGACCACAGAGCACCTGGAAACCTATACCTTTCATGAAATGGCCCAAGGGCTTTACCACTTTTTGTGGGGGACTTTCTGTGATTGGTATGTTGAATTCACAAAACCCATTTTGAATGGGGATGACGCAAAGGCCAAGAAAGAAACAAAACATACCCTCGCGTGGGTCTTAGGTCAGTTCGGCCATTTGATGCACCCTTTGATGCCCTTTATAACAGAGGAAGTTTGGGAGGCCTTAGAGGGCGAAGGATTGCTGATTAAGGCCTCGTGGCCGACCCCTGTAAAGGCCAAATTTGGATCCGCTGAAAAGGATGTTTTGTTCGTGATTGATTTCATTTCGTCTCTGCGGAGCATGCGGGCTGAACTGGGGATTTCTCCTGCCTATTTGTTAGAGGTTTATTGGGCCGAAGGTCCTAAAAACCAACAGGAGGTTATTCTTGAAAACAAGGATCTGATTGAGCGATTAGGGCGATTGAAAGAGATTCACTTCACACCTGCCGAAACAACAAAAAAAATTCAGCTGATTGTTCAAAAAACAACCTGCGATGTGTTGATGGAGGGGGTCATTGACGTTTCCGCCGAATTTAGGCGGCTACAAAAGGAAATGGAAAAAATAAACCAAGAGAAAAATGGGATTAAAGTTCGTTTGGCTAATCCAGAATTCCGGCAAAAAGCGCCAGAGGCTATTATTGACGAGCTGAACAATCGTCTCGAAAATCTTGATTCTTTATATAGTAAAACCCTTTCTGCCTTTGAAAAAATCAAAAGCTTGAGTTAAAACCTAGGAAAGCAAAAAAAGGAAGCTGGATCCCCACGTCGGTCTTGCGACCTCCTCGGGATGACGGTAGCGAGGCTCACCCCTCTTCGCGAACCTCAACATGCTCCATAGCGGACAGGGTAGCCAGATCGGTTGGGGTTATTTTATAAAAATGAGGAAGCTCCATCACCACACCAGGAAAGTCGCTGGCAGGCAGAGACAGGGAAATTTTGGTGCGCCCCCCCGTTTTAGAGTCCAAAAAAGATTTAAGAGTTTGGATGGCATCCCGGCTTTTCAAATGTACGGAAATCTTATTTTCTATGTTTTTGACAGCTTCTTCTAGAGAGTTTAAATTGGTGACTGTCATTCGTTTTAGTCCCTGATCATCTGTTCGAATAGAAACAGAAATAAGCAAAGGATCTCCAACTTCAACTAGATCTCTAGCCCGAGCAATTTGCTCGGCAAATACGGTGACCTCATAAGGGCCCTTGTCGTCAGAAAGCCCCAGGAACGCGAACTTGCGGCCAGTCTTCGAGGTCCGTTGTTTAAAGAAAGAAGGCATGCCGATCAACATAGTCTGGACACCTTCAAATTTATCGATAGCATCACTTTTGATAACCTTTAGTTTTTTCAGGATTTTTTCCCCATAGGATTCTAGGGGATGGGAAGATAAGTAGAAACCTAACGCTTCTGATTCCTGTTTTAATTTTTCCAGTACGCTCCATTCAGGAGTTGAGGGCAACTCCAGAGCAGGCTTTGCAAAGACGGTTGAGCCGAACAATTGGGCCTGGGTATTTTCTTGGGCTGAAAGCACGTCCCCCGCGTATCGCAAAAAAACCTCAACGGACTCAAATAGGTTGCGACGAATGGGATGCAAGCTATCCAGCGCCCCTGAATTAATAAGGCTTTCCAGTTGGCGTTTGTTCAGCACTTTTGTTGTGAGTCGAGTCAAGAAATCTTCCAGGGACTTAAAGGTGCCATTTTTTTCCCGTTCTGCTACCAGGGCCGCCATAGAAGCCTCCCCCACATTCTTAACGGCAGCAAGAGCGTATCGCACACTCTTCTCACCCGTTATTAGATTTATCTCAACAGAAAAATTTTCTTGAGACTGATTCACATCCGGGGGCAACAGCTGAATACCCATTAGGGAAAGTTCTTGCTTGTAAATGGCCAGCTTATCGGTGTTCTGCTTATCATAAGTCATAGTAGCTGCCATGAACTCATGGGGGAAATTGGCTTTCATATAGGCCGTTTGATAGGTGACCAGGCCATAAGGCGCTGCGTGAGCCTTTGGAAAAGCATAGCTGGCAAACTTAGCAATTTGATCGAACACCTGGGTAGCAAGTCCTTTATTAATGCCCTTACCAATGGCCCCTTCAATGAAAATTTTCCGTTGAGCATCCATTTCAGACTTGATCTTTTTGCCCATGGCCCGTCGTAATAGGTCAGCGCCTCCTATGGTATATCCAGCAAAGACCTGAGCAATTTGCATGACTTGTTCTTGATACACCATGACCCCATAGGTTTCTTTTAGAATAGGTTCCATACAAGGATGAGCATAGTGCACTTCTTGATCTCCATGCTTACAGGCAATATAGCGGGGAATATCGTCCATAGGACCCGGCCGATAGATAGCACCCAAAGTGATAATTTCTTCAAAGCAATCAATCCGCAGGCGGCGCACCACATCGCGCATACCCTGACCTTCCAGCTGAAATATACCCACAGTTTCAACTCGATTTAAAAGGTCAAATGTTTTTTTGTCATCCAAGGGAATGGTGGAAAGGTTAACTTCTTTCCCCTGACTTATGGCCATGTCTACAGATTTCTTCAAAACTGTTAGAGTTTTGAGTCCCAAAAAGTCAAACTTTACAAGGCCTGCCAATTCCACATATTTCATGCTAAATTGGGTGGCCAAAATGTCAGACTTAGCATCCCGATACAAGGGAACCGTTTCTTCAAGGGGTTTGTCGCCAATGATTAACCCCGCCGCATGGGTTGAGGCATGTCGATAAAGGCCTTCCAGCTTTTGTCCCATATTCGCAAGTTTTGCGACCATAGGGTCCGTTTTTATCATTTCCTGCAACAAAGGTTCTTGATGAATCGCTTCTTCAAGGGTACAGGGGTTGGCTGGGTTTTGGGGAACAAGCTTGGAAATTTTATCGACCTGGGGATAGGGAATTTGAAGGACACGGCCCACATCGCGCAGTACAGCGCGAGCTTGCAATTTTCCAAAGGTAATAATATGGGCAACACGCTCTTTTCCATACCGCTTCTGAACGTATTGAATGACTTCATCGCGGCGATCCTGGCAAAAATCCACGTCAAAGTCAGGCATGGAAACACGCTCTGGATTCAAGAAGCGCTCAAAAAACAAACCGAATCGAATGGGATCTAAATCCGTAATGGTCAAAGACCAAGATACAACGGACCCCGCCCCTGATCCACGACCAGGCCCCACAGGAATGTTGTTCTTTTTTGCCCACTGAATGAAATCTGCAACGATCAGAAAATATCCGGGAAACCCCATCTTGATGATGGTTTCCAGCTCTAATGCCAGGCGATCAAAATACTTCTGCCGTAGTTCGGGGCTTGGGGGTTCAGGCATAAGAGAAAGTCTTTTTTCTAGACCTTCCTTTGCCTGTACGCGCAGTTCTTCTTCCTCTGATCGGCCCGACTCAGTGGAAAAAGTAGGCAAAACCGGCTTGCAAGATGTGGGCATGAACTGGCAGCTTTGGGCAATAAGGTAGGTGTTTGCAATGGCTTCAGGCAAGTCCGCAAACAGAGCCTTCATTTCTGCATCAGATTTGAAATAATGATGGGGCGTTACCCGACGGCGATTAGGCTCTGAAACATAGGTTCCCTCAGCAATGCACAAGAGCGCGTCATGGGCTTCATGCATGGAAGAATCCGAAAAGAACACATTGTTGGTGGCAACCAAAGGGATGTTGAATTCATAGGCCCAGTCGATAAAAATATCTTCCGTTTTCAATTCGTTTTCCTGGCCATGGCGGCCAATTTCCATGTAAAAACGGCTCTGAAAAATCTGCTGCAAATCTAGCATGATCTTTTTCGCCAGATCTTTTTTGCGGTCTAAAATAAGTTGGCCCAAGGGACCTTCCGCGCCCCCTGACAGGACAACAAGCCCCTCGTGATGGTGACGCAGATCCTCCATGGTCACATAGGGAACCTGACGGCTGGGAAGATCTTCATAGGCGTGACTGATTATTTTCAGCAGGTTTTTGTATCCCTGTTCATTTTGGGCCAGTAAGACGATGGGAGGCAATTTGAAAGGGTTGTCTTCTTTTGATAGATGGAGTTTGACCTCCATCCCCATCAAAGCCTGTATTTTTTCTTGGGCACAGGCCAGGGAGAATTCCAGAGCGCCAAACATATTGCTGGTGTCCGTGATGGCAACCCGATTCATTTGATTCTTTTGACAAAGCTCAATAATTTCGGGGATCTTGATGGCACCTTCTGCCAGGGAATAGGCTGAATGGACCCGCAGGTGAACAAAAGGAGTGGTGATTTTGGTGTCCATTTAAACTATTTATCCTTGTTTCAAGGGAGACTTTCTAAGGGCACCCTCGTGTAAGTAGAGAATTCTATCCATTCGTTTGGCCAGCCCCTGATCATGGGTTGCAATCAACGCCGTCAGATTTAGTTCTTTAACAAGCTCAAGCAATAGGGAAAAAAATGTATTCCCATTCTGTTCATCCAGATTACCCGTGGGTTCGTCTGCCAGTAACAGGGACGGACTATGCACCAAAGCCCGGGCGATGGCAACCCGCTGTTGTTCACCCCCAGATAATTCCCAGGGTCTGTGGGCTAAGCGGTTCTCTAAACCCACTTTTTTCAGCAGAACTTGGGCCTTTGCGTGGGCCTGTGCTTTAGGCATTTTTTGAATCAGCAGGGGAATCAGTACGTTTTCCTCAGCCGTGAATTCGGGCAGTAAATAATGCTTTTGGTAAATGAATCCTAGATTGCGAGACCGGAAGGCATCTTTTTGGGGGGTTGAAAGAGACTCATAATCCTGCCCATCGTAGGTAATAGCGCCACTGCTTGAGGCGTCCAGCAACCCCACCAAATGGAGCAAGGTTGATTTGCCTGAGCCCGAAGGTCCCATCAGCGCCACAATTTCCCCCTTGTTCAGGGAAAAAGAAACATCATCCAAAACTGTCAGGTCACCCCCCGGTTGGGTGTAGGTTTTTTTCAGATTGTTAATGGTTAAAAGATTTTTACCCATTTTGACGCAGCACCTCAATAGGGTTTAGTTTAGACGCCCGATAAGCAGGATACAAGGTCGCCAAAAACGATAAAATAACGGACAGAGAAACAATCATGGCCACGTCCCCCGCCATAACGACAGAAGGCAACTTTGTCAGGAAATAAAATTCCGAATTAAACAGTTGAATGCCCAACAAAGATTGTAATCCTTGCCGAATGGATTCTAGATTATGAGACACCAAAAGCCCTAACAAATATCCAAAAAATGTCCCTAGGATGCCAATAGAGCTGCCCACCAGGGAAAAAGTATACATCACATCCTTCGCAGGCCCCCCCATGGTTTTGATGATGGCGATATCTGTTGATTTATCTTTCACCAAAATAACCAATCCCGAAATAATGTTAAAAGCTGCAATCAGAATGATCATACTTAAAATAATGAACATAACGTTACTTTCGATTTGAATGACTTCAAAGAAACTGGCGTGGGCCTGGGCCCAACTTAAAAACCGCAGGGGTTCAGGCACTAGTTGCTGAATTTTTTCCGTTACTGAATCTGTGTTGTAGGGATTTTTCAGGTAAATTTCTAAGTGCCCCCACTTGTCATCAACCCTGAAAAAATCCCGGGCCTGTTCATAGGGTATGAATACCACGTTTGAATCATATTCGTGCATACCCACTTCGAAAATGCCCACAATCTTAAATTGTTCAAACCGGGGCATAGTCCCAAAGGGGGTGGAATTTCCTTTAGGCGAAATCAGAGTGATGCTATCCCCCGGATAGACCCCAAGTCGTTGGGCTAATTTTTTTCCAATAACAAGGGAGGGCTCCGCTGAATCAAAGCCCTCAAAACTACCAAAGGTTAGTTTTTTGTAAATGAAACTTTTGTCTTTCAGATCAGAAAAAGGCAGCGCGCGGGCCATAACACCCAGAGATTGCCCCCTCCCCATCAACACGGCCTGCCCCTCAATCACCGGAAAGGCCGCAGTGACTTCTGGCAAATTGTTAATGGTTTTGACAAAATCAGGAGAGTCTTTTAAGGGCAAATCATAAACGGAAAGATGGCTGTTAAAATCAAGAATTTTTTTAGAAAGTTCAATCCGGAATCCGTTCATAACGGACATAACGATAATAAGGGTGGCCACCCCCAACGTAATACCAATAAAGGAAAAAAGCGTGATGATTTTCAAAAAACCATCCGATTTTTTAGGCCACAAATAGCGCCCAGCCACAAATTTTATCAGGGGTAAATTCATAGGAAGATATTGGCAAATTAATACTTTCTATGCAAGAAAAACTTAGGTGCTTAATAGTGCCATCATTGCAAAGCTGCCCCCCCCCTTGGTTCCCTCGGGCTTCGACCGAGGGACCACGGAGTGCGGCACACTATAAGAAAGGGGCGGGTCCTCGGCTCAAGGCCGAGGAAAGCAGAAGAGGGAGACTACAAAATATTTTTTAGAACTTTATTTGAAGCCCCGGCCGTGTTAGTCGCGTAAGTATTTCTGCTCTGCAAGCAGCACCAATTTGATTGCTCTCTAAGATTAGACTCTGCAAGTTGGGCATTCGGGAAAGATTTGGAGCAAGGGCAATCACCCCATCATCACCAATATAATTCCCCCTTAAGTCTAGACTCTGCAAGTTGGTCATTTGGGAAAGATAGGGAGCAAGGGCAATCACCCCAGCATTGCCAATTTTATTGCTCAAGAAGTGTAGCCTCTTTATTTTAGAGAATTGAGTTGCTTTTAAGTAGGCTCCCCACCCACTTGAAGTCAGTCGGAGTTGAGCAAAATCTTTTTTGGACAAAAAACTTAGAACTTTTAGAGTAAGTTCTAAGGGAAGCTGAGTAAAGAAAGGGATGGTTTCATCAAGTTTTCGAGAACCTTTGACCTTTATTAGTTCTGACGTGGGGTCAGCAAGGGCGCCCAATTGAGGGGATGCAGCTCTAGGTTCATCCGGCAGATCACCTGTAGCAGAGTGAGCCTGCTGACTTAAAGCCAAGCTAAAAAGAATAGTATATAAAAATTTTGTACGCATTTTAATCTCCTAAAAAGATCACTCTGGAATACATATAGGATGCGTAGAATTATATTGCAAGGGAGTAAAGAAAAAGAAAGATCCTCGGGGCAAGCCTGAAGAAAGCACTGTAATGTGGAGTCAGCTTAATTCTTAGGGGTTTTCTTAGTGTGGGATTCGAATTCGTCTAACTTATGGCGAAAGTTGGCATGCTCATTGATGGCAGCCTTTAGTTCGTACTTCAAACGCAGAACTTCCATATCAAGCTGTTGCATGCAGACAGTAATTTTTTTGATTGTTTCAGTGGTTGTTTCTAGGAAAAAAGACAAATGTTCATACTCCTCGGGTGTGATGACGCTTGCGTCCTCTGTGGTTATAACACTCATGAGATCTTTTCTTCTCATCCAAAAATTTCCTTTCCTTACACAACATGTAGGAATCGAAAGATGGGTTTTCAAGGTGAAAGTTCATGATTATTTCAACTTCTTTTATAAAAGTAAAAAGGAATACTTAAACAGAATAATAAAATTCCCCAAAGCAAAATCTCTGCTCCAGCACCTACCAGAGCCAAAACTATATAGCTGGAAGCCAAGACAACTACAAGGAAATTCTTCACAAGAATTATTTTAGATAATTTCTTTTTTTCTTTTAAAATTAAAACAACTTCAGAAATAACGGAAAATAAATAAGTAATCAAAACTGCAACGGTGGCTAAAATAATCATAAAACTAAAAGCCGCGACGAAATTTTTATGATAATTCAACAAAACAAGACTGTTTGTTAAACACGCGGTAAAAATCATGGAAAAAACAGGCAAGCCGTCTTTATTGGTTTGGGCAAATTTTTTGGGGAATAATCCGTCCTGTGCCGCAGAAGCTGGAACTTGGGCTTCAATCAAAACCCACCCATTCAAACACCCTAATGAGGCAATGATAACGATCAAGGCAATAAGACTGCTGCCCCAGGGGCCCCAAATAACACTGGCCGCCATGGCAAAGGGAGCGGTGCTAACTTTAAGTTCAGCATTGGGAATGACCCCAATCATAAAGATCGAAAGAATAATATAAAAAACAGCGACCAGGCCCGTGCCCCATAAAGTTGCCCGAGGAATGGTGTGGGCAGGGTTATGAACCTTTTTGGCAGGGACCGTGGCACTTTCAATACCAATGAACGTCCACATGGTTATAATAGAGGCGCTTAATAGGGCAGAAAAGAAAGGTTCCCCACTGGGGTTAAAGGGCTGAAAGTTGGCGATGCTTATTCTGGGTAGACCAAATACCACTAAAAGAATTAAGGGCAGAATTTTCAAGATAGTTGTTAACACTTGAACAACGCTTGAGGCCTTAAGACTGAAAATATTCAAAAGGGTTAGACCCCAAATAATAGTCGTGCTGGCTGCTAAGGATAGCAGAGGGTTGGTGGTGAGCTCGGGAAAAAAGACAGAAATATAACTGACCGTTGCGGTAACAGTCGCCGCACTGCCCACCCACATGGAAATCCAATAAATCCAGGCCACTTGAAAGCCCATAAAGTTTCCCAGGGCCGCCCGGCAATAGGCATAGGGCCCCCCATCAATGGGAAACCGATAACTTAACCGAGCAAAGACAAGGGCCAAAAACAAGGCGCCAACGGTGGTAACCCCCCAGCCAATCAAGCTTAAACTACCATAGGCAGCAAGGGACGCAGGCAGCATAAAAATACCGCCCCCAATCATGTTGCCCATGACCAGGGATAAAAGAGTCCAGAATCCTAGTTTTTTAGCCATTTTCATAACCACCACACTATAGCAGCCCCTAAAAGAAAATCCAGAAATTTTTAACAATTGTTTGACATTTGATCTGAAATAAGGTTAAAAGGCTGTATTCATTTGAATAAATGAGAACGGCGCATGTATTAATCGTTGTTAGATTTTTTACTAATGTACTGAAATCTATGAATAATTTTAGGATAATCCTATGACAAAACGTATACAAGCAAAATATAAATGTAACCGTCGCCTGGGGGTAAACCTCTGGGGACGTCCCAAAAGTCCGGTTAACACAAGAAGTTACGCGCCCGGCCAACATGGTGCAGCACGTAAAAAATTAACCGACTATGGTGTTCAGCTTAGCGCAAAGCAAAAACTGAAAAAGTATTATGGTAACATTGGTGAACGCCAATTCCGTAATCTGTTTCAGGAAGCAGAGCGCCGTCGCGGGGACACGGGCGAAACTTTAATTGAACTCCTAGAGCGCCGTCTAGACTCAGTTATCTATCGTCTGCGCTTCGTGCCTACGGTGTTTTCTGCACGACAGTTTGTGAACCATGGCCACATTAGGGTAAATGGCAAGCGCGTTAATATTCCTTCCTATTCTGTAAAGGATGGGGATGTGATTGAAATACGCGATCGCTCAAAGGAAATTCCAATTGTTCTTGAGGCAATTCAGTCTTCAGAGCGTGAAGTTCCCACCTACCTTGAAGTAGACCATAAGAAACTGACTGGTAAGTTTTTAAGAGCTCCTAAATTAATGGAAGTTCCTTACCCTGTTCAGATGGAACCAAACTTAGTTATCGAATTCTATTCACGATAAATTAACGATTACTTCGCAAAACTGCGGGATCTTGGGCTTCTAATGTACTAAATGTACATGTCGGAGCCCTGGACCCTGGTTTCGCTCGTACTCTTTAATTTCTCAGAAGATCATTCGTTTTACTTTTTTTAGTTTTGTACTATCATTGAAACAGCATGAAACCCTTCAGAACTCTTAACGATTTTTTGCGAAATATAACGCAGGCTGCTTTTCAAAAAGCGGGTCTGGATATCGCTTTTGCAGAAGTCAAAATGGCGGACAGGCCAGATCTGGCTGATTACCAATGCAATGGATCCCTGATTTTGGGTAAGAAACTGCAACGAAATCCCCAAGAATTAGCCCAAGAAATTATTGGGCACCTGACCCAATTGACCACGGATATTGAATTTTCTGTGGCAGGCCCTGGCTTCATTAATTATAAAATTAAACCATCCTACCTTTTAAAATCTTTCCAAGAATTTTCTGTTCCTGAGCATCTTTCTCCCGCTAAAAAACATAAGGTCTTCATTGATTATGGGGGACCTAATGTAGCTAAACCCATGCATGTGGGCCATTTAAGATCTAGCATTATTGGGCAATCCCTTAAAAATTTGTTCCGTTTTATGGGGCACGATGTGACGGGGGATATCCATCTGGGTGACTGGGGAACACAGATGGGGATGCTGATTATTGCCCTTGAAGAGACGGACCCCAAGGTCGTATATTTTGATACTGGTTTCACGGGGCCTTACCCTAAAGAATCGCCCGTAACGCTGGAAGATTTACAGCGCATTTATCCCCAGATTTCTGCCCGCTGTGCCGAGGATGAAATGCTAGCCACAAAAGCACGCCAAGCCACATTTGAACTACAACAGGGGCGCCCCGGGTATAGGGCCCTTTGGAAACATTTCGTGGATGTTTCAGTCGTAGATATGAAAACGCAATTTGAAAAGCTTGGGGTTTCTTTTGAACAATGGTTTGGGGAAAGCCGCTATCAGGACCAAATCCCCAGCCTGTTGGAAGATTTAAAACACAAAAACATTTTGGAAAAAAGCCAGGGCGCTTTTGTAATCAATGTGTCGGAGCCCACTGATAAAAAAGAAGTACCCCCTGTTTTGCTGGAAAAATCGGACGGGGGTATTTTATACGCCACAACGGATTTAGCCACCATTCGGGAACGGGTAGAAACATTCAAGGCGGATGATATTTTGTATGTGGTGGATGGGCGACAATCCCTGCATTTTGAGCAAGTTTTTCGGGCAGCACGTAAAGCTGGCTACACGGCTCAGTTTGAGTTTTTAGGATTTGGAACCATGAACGGGCCCGACAACAAACCCTTCAAAACCCGTGCAGGCGGGGCTATGCGCCTGGAAGAACTGATCCATACTCTTGTAGAGGAAGCAAAAAGCCGAACTAAAGAGGCTCATTTAGAAACTGCCTCGGAAACAATAACCAACGATACCGCACAAAAAATAGGCATCGCCGCCCTGAAGTTTGCGGATTTACAGCACAATATGTCACAAAACTATCAGTTTGATGTGGCGAAATTTATGAATTTTGAGGGTAAAACAGGCCCCTATTTGCTTTATGCTGTGGTACGCATTAAATCGATTTTGTTAAAGGCAGGAACATTTTCTTTTAAAGGAGCAGTAGAGCTAGAACCCCAGGAAAAAGAACTGATCCTGTGGATTCTAAGATTTCAGGAAATTATGGAAAAAGCCTTTGAAAAACGGGCGCTCAATATGTTATGCGATTATGCTTTTGAACTGGCCCAATGCTTCAGTCGTTTTTACCAGGCCTGCCCCATCTTGTCAGATAAAAATGATCCCGAAACGAAAGCCCTTCGGCTTTTAATAGCCCAACAAACACAAAACACCTTAGAAAAAGTACTAAGCGTTTTGGGCATCGACTGCCCAGATCATATGTAACAAAGCATCTTTTAGAGGTAATCATCGCGAAACTTTGGAATCTTAGGTCCCCGGGGCGAGGATACATGGGGTGCGAAAATGCACCCCAATAAGTAAGGCGTGGGTCCTCGGGTCAAGCCCGAGGAAATCACTGGGGGACACCCAGATCCCACAGTTTGCAAAGTGCTCGTTCAGTATAGCGAAGTTAATTTAACTGATACGAGGAATGAGAAGCGCACGTGTAGCTTGATCTACACTAACGACGAATGACGAAGTACTCAGCTCAAAGGAACGAGCTAGACTACCTAGGAATCAGATTATGCAGGTCAATATTACTCCAGGAAAAATTTCCATCATTCAAGGTACTTTTGGGTCCATAGGATGGGGGAGCACCATATTGATCAGGAGACATTCCCGCACCCACATCTTGCGGCATAGGCGGCATATTATTAGGCCCCCCTTGAGGTGGTGGTGGACCATATTGATCGGGTGACGTATAGGAACTTGGGGGCGTTGGGACAGATCTATCATCTTGTGGCATGGGGGGCATAGGCCCTAAAGGATCCATCTGCCCTTGGGGTGGCATGGGACCAAAATCATTGTTCATAGGGGGTTGTTGCATAGAACTATCAGCAGGAGGGGGCGCATAGGCGTAGGGATCATTTCCTGGTGCGGCTGCTGATGGAGCCCCATAAGGATCACCGCCTTGTGATGGAGGCATCATTGATCCTGCGGGCCCCGCATTTGCTGGCGCTGGTGCTCCCTTTGGGGGGGGTGGTCCTACCTCATCATCAAAGTTATCGCCACCATCCATATCCATTGAGTCATCGTCTCCACCGGGAAAATCATCACCACCCATACTTGCAGAAGGGTTGGGTTGAGGTGCCGCAAGGGCCATCTGAATAAAACAAAAAGAAAAAATAGCTAAAAATAAGAAAAATCGAATCATTGTTAGTACCCTCCCGGTATCATTATATTTCATCATGATAAACGAATAATTTTATCTAAACAAGTAGGTATATAGCCGATTCCTTATAAAAGGACTCGGTTGTTACCCGTAAAGTAATCTAGCTATGAATCATTCTTTTTTAGCTGTTTTAGAGGGATGTATTTGAATGGCTCCCCAGCCCAAGGCCGGGGAAACCATAATCGGTAATATTTATTTTGCTTTTGGCAAGGTGGGCGGGAATTTTGAAGAAAGACCAAACCCAGCTTTTATAAGTGCTCCCCGAAGCATATTATAAGTGATTGCATTCGGATTTTTAGAGAAAGTATCTTTAGCCACTGTAATCGCATCTATTTGATTTTTTGCTTTTTGCGCGGGCTCAGATATCGCTTTGTCAGCTACACTCAAAAAGTCTTGAACAAATGCAGGGTCAATACTTTGAAGGGCTGTGGCGGCTTGCCTAAGCCCAGGTTTTGCCTCTGCTGCAATAGGTGCTGCAACAGGTTTTGCGACGGGCTGTGTTGGCGCTGGTTTTACAGCAATAGTGCTAGCGGGTTTTGCGGCAGGAATTGGTTGTGGAACCCCTGGTTTTACAGGCTGGCTAAGTGCCTTGACTGGCTTCGTCGTCGCTTGTGGGACAAATTTTGGCCTTTCTGCTGTTACTGGCTTTGCAGCAGGGTGTAATTGCTCCTCTCTAGCACTCTCTAATGCTTTCTCACGCATTGCTTGAGAAAGCGCCTCAGCCAATTTTTGTGCTTCTTGCTCTTGCAGTGGAATAGCTGTTTCTGCAACAGGCTCTGGATCAGCACCTACTGGCGCAGGAGTCTCAACAACAACAGCAGGTTGCTCTACAACAGGTGTTGG